>QHRX01000223.1 GCA_003221455.1 Candidatus Rokuibacteriota bacterium | reverse complement strand
GTGGCTCGGGGTGTCGGTGGATCTGAGCCCGTTCGGCGTGCGGGTGCGCTCAGAGGCCTCGCTCGCGGCGGGGGCGACGGTAAGGCTCCGCTTCACTCCGCCCGACGGCCCGCCGCCCCTCACAGTGCGGTCGGTGCTGGCGCGGCTCGATCCCGACGGGCAGGCATTCAACTTCGTGAACCTCACGCGGGACGAGTTCCGGCGGATCAGCGCGATCGTTCAGACACTCGCCGCCCGACTCTCGGCCGGGAGGACCTCCGCCCGGTGAGCCGCGCCCCGCGCGCGGGAGGCTCCCTCCCGGGCGGCCGCTTCCCCCTCGGGGCCCTGGGCGATCAACGTCCGGCTCTCGATCGCCAGCGCCCGCGCCGCGGCCGCGTCGTGCGCCGCCACCGCCAAGACTGAGTCGAGAAGCTCCACGAAAGCGCCCACCAAGCGCCGGCGCACGTCGCCGTACCCCTTGACGAGCTGGGCGGCGCGCGCGACCTCGCAGGCAAGGCCGTAGTCCGCCCCCGCGCAGCGCGCGACGGCGTCGAGCCACCGGACCATCAGCGCGTGCTCGTGATGGGCGCGATAGGAGACCGGCCGGAGGGGCCGGAGCCGGGCCAGGAGCCACAGCCGCAGAAAGCCGCTCACGGTCGTCGTCCTGACGTGCTGGCCGAGCGTCGGCCGTCCGCGCGGCCACCGGCGCTCTGCCCACGCCGCGAACCGCCGCACCAGCCGATAGGGCAGGATGCCGTAGATCTCGTCGAGATCGGGCTTCAGGTAGTCGGTGACGACGAGCGGGCCGGCCGCGGGGTACTCGGCCTCGATCCGCCGGAAGCGCGCCGCGCGCGTCTTGAGGTCGGCCACGCGGATGGCGTCCTCGTACGTCATCCACACGGCGAGGTGCCTGGCCGCGATCGTGGAGAGCGTGTAGGGGTCGCGGTCGAGGGCGACGATCGGCTGGAGCCGCTCGAGGAAGCGCCGGGCGTAGGCGCGATCCTGGTAATCCACGAGTCGCCCGAGCGCCTCGCCGACGATCGGCCTCAGCGGCTCGGGAAAACCGGCGCGCTCCTCGGCGAACTCGAGGCGCGCCGCGGGCGCGGGGGCGATCGGCGCGAGCCTGGGCGACGCCACCCCCGTCCGCACGACGTCCCCGCCGACCTCGAAGCCCTTGAGGTTGGACGCGGCCTGCACGCCCTTGCGCTCGATGGCCTTGCGAAACTCCCCGGCGCCGATCGGCAGCACCTCGGCCGCCGCCAGCGCGCCGAGGAGGACGGCGTTGACTTCGGTCCCGTGCTCGCGGGCGACCGCGAGCGCGTCGAACCCGACGAAGCGCCGGGAGAAGGCCCGCGCCGCCGCGAGGATCCGGTCGCTCGGATAGACCGCCTCGCCCGGCGGCATCTTTTCGTGGATCGAGTAGAGCCGGTGCGTGCTGGCAATGATCGTCGTGCGCGACGGCGATGCGAACCCGGCCTCGATCGCCCGGCCCACCTCGAGGAGCTCCGGGGCCAGGAGGACGTCGAGGGCGCCGGGCACGGGGAACAGGCAGAAAACGGGCTCCCGGCCATCCGATTCCGCGCGCGGTCTCGAGAAGATCTCGACGACGTACGAGGTCGAGCCCGTCCGCTGGGCCACGCCGGGGATGGAGGTGCTCTGCGCGGGGTAGCCCCCGAGCATCGCGGCGTCGACGATCCACTCGGAGAGCACCCCGCCGCCTTGCCCGCCGACAGCGGCGATCAGCACGCTGACGATGCGGTCGTCGGCCACAGGTCAGCCGCCAGCCAGTGCGCCGATGACGCGCCGCCGGGCGCGGCCGAGGAAGCGTTCCCAGCGCCCGGGGTTCGTGACTGACGTCACCTCGTAGAAGGACGGGCAGAGCACCGCGGCGTGCGCGACCTCGCCGCAGACGCCGCACCCCACGCACGAGGCATCGACGTGCGCGATTGGGTCGTCGCGGAGCGGGTCGGGATTGTCACGAAGTGTGAGCGAGGGGCAGCCGTTCAGGCGCATGCACGAGTGGTCCCCAGTACAGACGTCGGGGTCCACGCCGAACCTCGGCTGCGCGACCCGCTGCCCGGCCGCCGCCTTCTTTCGTGCCAGCGGCTTCTCCCGCCGCTGGCGCTCGAGTTGGCACTCTCCGCGCGCGATGACGACCTTGAGGCCGCTCTCGCGGGTCGTGAGGGCCTCGCGCAAGGAGCCGATCACCTCCGCGATCCGGTAGGCGTTCACGGTCCTGATCCACCGGACACCCAGGCCCCGGAGCGCCTGCGGAATGGTCATCGCGGTCGGCTCGTTGCGCGCGTTTCTGCCAGTCGAGGGGTTGTGCTGTTGGCCCGTGGCCGACGTGTAGAAGTTCTCGAGGATCACGAGCACCGAGTCCTGCCGGTTGAACACCGCGTTGGCCACGCCGGTGGCGAGGCCGTTGTGCCAAAAGCCGCCGTCGCCCATCACCGAGACAACCCGCTTACTGAAGAGCGGCGCCACCGCGTTCGAGGACGCGAGACCCATGCCGTAGCCGAGGATCGTGTTGCCGACGTTGAAGGGCGCCTGGGTGCCAAACGAGTGGCAGCCGATGTCCGCGGCCACGTGCGTGTCGCCCACTCCAGGCTGCCGGTCGCGGAGGATCTTCATCGCGCTGAACACCGGGCGCTCCGGGCAGCCCGTGCAGAACGTCGGCGGCCGCTTGGCGATCGGCGCCGGGAGCACCGCCCGGATCTGGGCGCGGTGGGCGCCGAGCGCCTCGAATCGCCGCTCCACCTCGGTGGCGGCGACGGCCGAGAGGTGCTCCATGGTCAGGAACCGCGTCAGCCCGCTCAGCACGAGGTGCGGCACGTACTCGCCATACTGACCGAACAGGTCCTTGCCGTGGATCTCCACGGCCAGCCGCTCGTCATGCGCGAGCGCCTTGAGCTGTTGCTCGATATAGTTCGGCATGCCCTCCTCGACCACGAGGACCCGCCGCTTGCCCGCCAGGAACTCCAGCAGCTCCTCGGGCACGAGCGGATGGATCGCGTTGAGGACGAGCAGCGGCACCGGGGACGCGCCGTAGAGGTCGGCCGCGCCCAGGAGGCCGAGCGCCCGGGCCGTCGTGTTGTAGAGCCCTCCCTGCATGACGATCCCGATCGACGGCTCCGTGCCCCGGTGGTGCTCGTTGAGCCGATGCTCGCGGATGTACCGCTGGGCCGCCGGCAGCCGGTGCTCGAACTTCTGCGCCTCCATGGCGTAGGTGAAGGGCGGGAGGTTGATCTTCTCGAGCGTGAAGACTGGGTGGTCGAGGGGGGATCGCATGCCGATCTTCGGCGGGACGTTATCCTTGCAGACCATCGTGCCCCGCATGTGGGCGGCGCGGATTCGGATGCTGAAGAGCACCGGCTGGTTGCACGCCTCCGAGAGGCTGAAGCCCTCCTCCACGAAGCGCGCGAAGGCGGGCAAGCTGTTGCGAGGGTCGAGCAGCGGCAGGCTTGACTTGAGCGCCGCCGAGTGGGTGCGCTCTTGGAGGATGCTCGCTCCCTCGCCGTAGTCCTCGCCGATGACGATCAGAGCGCCGCCGACGACGCCGGCCGAGGCGACGTGGGAGAGCGCGTCAGAGGCGACGTTGGTGCCGACGACCGACTTCCACGTCACGACCCCGCGGATCGGATAGTTGAGCGACGCGCCCAGGAGCGCGGCCGCCGACGCCTCAGTGCCGGAGACCTCGAAGTAGATCCCCATCGGCCGGAGCAGCGGCTCGTTCGCATCAGCCATGACGTCGAGGAGGTGGGAGACAGGCGCGCCGGGATACCCGCCGACGTAGGACACCCCGGATTGGAGGACCGCCTTGGTTATCGCGAGGATCCCCTCGCCCTGCAGGACCTGGCCCGTGCCGTAGCCGAGTTGCTTGACGTCCTCCGCGAACGTTCGCTCACCCATGGTCGGAGGTAGTCTACTACGGCCCATGGACGCCGCGGTCTCGCGCACGCTGACGGCGGCGCGCGCCGCCAAGTGCCTCGGGAAGGCTTCCCGAAGGGCGGGTCCGCCTCTGGCCGCGTTCCCAGGACCGGATCGGATCCGAACGCCGACGCATTCGCGGCGCGTCAGCAACTGGCCGTCCACGTCGTCACGGAGGACGCTGCGCTGCTGAGGCAGACGGTGGACCGACTGCGCCGAACTTACCCGCGGACGCCCGGCCCCCTCGGCCGTGAACGGCTGCCGCGGAGCGTTCATCGTGGAGCATCCGTGCCAGCGTCTTGCCGCGAGTTTCATCACCCCGAACCGGCCGTTCTCAGCGCGGATTCAGGCGACGATTCCCAGCTCGCCCGAGCTTGCGGCCGTCATCGAGGCGAAGCCCAAAGCCCGGCCGGCGACCAGTCTGGCTCCCCCGTTACGCGAAGCGCGAGTCGATCGCGCGCCGAATGTTTCTGCCTCGTTCACAGACGGGCCAAGCCCGGGTGGTTCCTTTTGGCCCGAGGATCGGAGTATTCTCTTGGGTGATGGGGGAGTGGAGGAATTGGTTTACTCGCCGCACTCAAAATGCGGTGCCCGCAAGGGCGTAGGGGTTCGAGTCCCCTCTCCCCTACCACTCCCTTCCTTGACAACATTCGGCGCCGCCCTGTAACGTTGTCGCTCGCGTGGGGCTGTAGCTCAGTTGGGAGAGCACAAGGCTGGCAGTCTTGGGGTCAGGGGTTCGAATCCCCTCAGCTCCACCAATTTTCCAGCGACTTCCGCAACACTCACCTCGGCATCGGTTCTGCTGGTTGCGGCCAGTTACGTCGAGCCGATCGAACGCCTCCCGGTTCGATCCCGGCACCAGATGGATAGATGTCGACGGTGACCTTGATCGAGTGATGCCCCATCTGCTCCTTCACGTACGCGGGCGATTCGCCGTTCTCCAGTAGTCGCGACGCGAACGTGTGCCGGAGGTCGTGGAAGCGGATGCAGCCCGGCCCTCGCGAAAATCTTGTGGAACACGCGCCGCTCGAAGTCTGATTTCCAGAGCGGCTTGCCATCTTCATTGCAGAAAATCCACTCGGGGATCTGTCGCCATCCTTTCGCGAGAGCCTCACTCGCCCTCGCGGTCTTGAGCCGCTGAAGTTCCGCCGCGAGCTGGCGGGACATGTCGACGCGCCGAATCTTCTTGTTCTTGGGCAGCTCGACCCGCCCGCCGTCGTGAGGCTACGGCGAACGTTGACGAAACGGCCCTTGAAATCGAGATCGCCCCACTGAAGCCCGACCAGCTCGCCGAATCGGAGTCCGGTCCTCAGCGCGCAGAGCAGCATCGAGTAGTGGCGAGGGAAGTGCTCATGCGCCGTGTCCAGGAAGAGCGCCTCCTCCTCCACGGTGAAGGGATCAATGCGCGCGCGCGGGTCGCCGCCATCCCTGAGGAAGCGCCCGATCTTGGCTGCCGGGTTCATGGCGATCGCGCCATCCTCGATCAACTGGTTGAACGTCTGCCGGATGGGAGCAACGACGTTGCGCACGAGACTCTGGCTCCGGCCTTGACCGAGCAGATGGACGACGAGGCCACGGATATCGTCACGAGACACCGTCGTCACCGGCTTACTACCAAAGCGGGGGAACGCGTAATGCTCCAGTGCGCTCAGGTAGAGCGCTTGAGTGCTGACGCGGAGCTGCCCGAGTTGCGCGTACGCCGCGACCCAGCTCCGCGCAGCCTCCTCGAACGTCGGCGCCGGAGCCTCGTCGAGGAGCAGGTCCTCACCGGCGGTGCGTGTTGGTCGAGACCGTGATCCGCGGCCCACGTCTCCTACGCGGCCCGCCGCACCGCGGGCTCTCATCAGCTCTGACCGCGGCGCTCGGCTCGCCCCTCGTATCCGCTGGAGTCTAGCGGGACGCGGAAATTCGGGGGTTGACCATTGATCTATCCGTCGCCGAAGCGGTTTGACGTGGTCCGTTCCGCGGCAGCCGAAACGCGAAGCGCGTCCCATGGCCGGGCTCGCTCTCGACCCAAATCCGGCCGCCGTGGGCCTCGACCAGGTGCCGGCAGATGACCAGGCCGAGCCCGCTCCCTCCCTGGACGGACTTCCCCGAGCTGGTCTGGCTGAACTTCTCGAAGAGGAGAACCTGCTCGTCGGGCGGGATCCCGGGGCCAGAGTCGTGGACCGCGACCTCGACCTCGTCGCCGGTCTCGGCCACCTCGACCCGGATCGTGCCTCCCTCGGGGGTGAACTTGAGCGCGTTGGAGAGCAGGTTCGTCACGACCTGATCGAGGCGGCTCGGGTCCGCCGACACCCGCACGGGGGTGCCCGGGCTCCGCACCTCGAGGGTCACGCGGTTGTGGACCGCCCCCGGCTTGAATCGCTCGGCCGCCTCGGTCACTGTCCCAACCACGTCCATCGGTTCGGGGCTCACCGAGAGCTTGCCGGCCTCGAGCTTCGAGAGATCCAGGATCTCGCCGATGAGCCGAAGCATCCGGGTCACCGCCTGGCTCATCTTCCCGAGGTAGCGCTGCTGGGCCTCGGTGAGCGACCCCACCGCCGGCTGGTGGAGCATGTCGAGGTAGGCGGTGATCACGGTCAGGGGCGACCGGAGGTCGTGCACCAGCATCGACGTGAAGGAGGCGCGCAGATCCTGCACCTCCTGGAGGAGCCGGCGGCGTTCGATCGCCCCGCGCACGCGAATGGCGACCCGCATGGGGGAGATGGGCTTGGTGAGGTAATCAACAGCGCCGCCGCGCAGCGATCGCTCCATCGTCTCCAGGCGCTCGTCGCTGGCCGTCAGGATGATCACGGGGACCTCCCGCGTGCGGGGATCGGCTTCCAGGCGCTCCAGCACCTCGAAGCCGGTCAGGCCGGGCATGTTGAGATCGAGGAGGATACAGTCCAGTCGCTCCCTCTGCGCCAGGGCGAGACCGGTCGTCCCGTCCGCCGCCTCGAGCACCCGGTACTCAGGGCCATCGAACATCGCTTGGATGAGGGCCCGGTTCTCCTCTTTGTCATCGACCACGAGGATCGTCGTTTCGCCCGGACCGGGAGCCGGGTGCGATCGGTGCGTCGGCCAGTCAGACGGACTCACGGGCCTCCTCGCGAGGACTCCCGTCGACGTATCGTCGAAGCAGCGCCCGAATGCGCGCCGGCGGCGCGGGTTTTGCGAGAACCTCGTCGGCTCCCAGCCGGCGTGCCCGTTGCGGGTTATCGATGACCGAGTGCACCACGACCGGGATGTCTCGGGTGGCCGGGTCCGTCTTCAGGGTGCCGAGTATGTCCCAGCCGTCATCGTGGCCTTGGAGCATCACGTCGAGCAGGATGACCACCGGCCGGTGGGCTCGAAGCCTGGCGAGGCCGTCGCCGGCGTTGGCCGCCCACTCGACCGTGAGAGGCTCGTCCACCACCGCCTGTCGGACGATCGTCGCGACGTCCCGATCGTCGTCGATCACGAGCACGACCGGCGCGCCCGCTTGACCCTTCGGTTCTTCGATCGTTTCGGCCGCGGTCTGGAGCAGATGTCGGGTGGGGAGGGACAGGGTGAAGGTGCTCCCCCGTCCCGGCGTGCTCTCCACGGTCAGCGTGCCGCCCATGAGCTCCGCCAACCGACGACTGATCGCCAGTCCAAGCCCGGTGCCGCCTCGGGAGTGGGTTGTCGCGGACTCAACTTGTCGGAACGCCCCGAAGATGACGGCCTGATCGTCGAGGCTGATCCCGATGCCGGAATCCGCTACGGCGATCGAGACGAACGCGTCGTCGGGCCGCTCGACCCTCAGTTCGACCGAGCCCCGATCGGTGAACTTGACGGCGTTGGAGAGGAGATTGATCAGGATCTGCTTGACCTTGCCACGGTCCTGCACGATCTCCGGCGCCCCCTCGAGGCCGGTAGCACGGACGGTCAGCCCCTTGGCCTGGGCCTGGGGCTCGACCGCGCCGAGGCATTCCTGGACGAGCGGCGGAACAGTGAACGACTCGGCGCGCACGTCCATACGCCCCGCCTCGATCTTCGACAGGTCGAGAACTTCGTTGATCAGACCAAGGAGGTGTCGGCCGCTTCCCCGGACGCGGTCGAGGGCCGACCGCTGACGGTCGCTCAAGGTGTCGCGCGTGCTCGTGAGCATGAGCTCCGTGAACCCGATGATGGAATTGAGCGGCGTCCGCAGCTCGTGGGACATGGAAGCGAGGAAGTCGGACTTCACCTCGCTGGCCCGCTTGAGCTCGGCGTTGAGAGTCTCCAGCTGCTGGGACTGATACCGGACGGACTCGAAGAGGGCGGCGTTATTGAGTGCGACCGAGAGCTGCCGCGCGGCGTCGTTGAGGAAGTGGCGCGCGTGCTCCGAGAGCGGATGCAGCGTCGCCACGACTAGGACGCCCACGAACCGGTCCTGGTAGTGGAGAGGCAGGCCCACGACGCTCGCCGCCTCCAGGACCCCTACCCCGGTACGGAGCGCGAGGGTGCCGGCGCCGGGGGCAGGCGACAGGACGACGGGTTCCCCGCGCCGCGCCACCTCGTGCGGAAGCCCCGCGGGGGACAGCAGGCTCGTCTCGAGCATCCCGGAATCGACGGCCGCATAGGTCTTCAGCCGGAGCCCCGTGGGCCCGTCCCCGGTGAGGTAGACGGCAACCAATGGGGCCTCGAGCGTCGCCGCGATCTTCCGGGTCCCTTCGCCGAGCACGAAGCTCCTGTCCAGCGAGTTCAGGAGCGCCGCGAGCTCGCCGTATCCGCGCTGGATCGCCTCCTGAGCCCGGAGCATGCCAGCGGTCGCCTGGGCGTCCTGGGTCTGCTGCTCGAGCGCCCGGGTCCGTTCCGACACCTGGGCTTCCAAGTCTTCGTGCTGGAGCCGTAGCCGCTCCGCCATCGTCCGGAATCCGCTGAGGAGGTCTCCCACTTCTCGGATCTTCGAATCGCGGTCGTCGGAGATCTGGGCGTCCTGGAATCGTCCGTTCGCGAGGTGCTGAATCGCCCGAGCCAGATCCGCGAACGGACGCGCCAGGAATCGGCTAATCAGGACCGCCCCTACCGTCGCGATGACGGCCGCCGCCATCCCTGACCACGCCAACCCTCGGAGGAGGGAGGCCGTCTTCGCCCGGGCCGACTCCGGACCCCGCGACGCCCACACGACCCACCCCGAGGGCGACCGAACGAATGCTGCGGACCGCATGGTCTCGGTGTAGAGGGAGTCGTAGTCCGTCGTGCCCTCGCTCTGGATTTGCGCTGCTCGAAAGACCTGCTCGCCGGACAGATTGTGCGCACCCGCCTCCCACTCCGGAGAGGAGTGCGCGATGACCCGGCCGTGCGCGTCGACCACGACGAGTCGGTCGGATCGCGCGGGATCCACTTCGTGCACCACCCGGCGCAACTGCTCCAGGTCCAGTCCCACCGCGGCGACGCCGGTGATCCGACCACGCCACCGAATCGGCGCCGCCACCGCAATCGTCGCGCGCCCATTGGTCCTGCTGAATATGACGTCGAACGACGGGCGCGCCGCGGCGGCCATCGCGTCCTTGAACCACTGCCGATCACTCAGCCGCATCCCGATGTTCGACGCACCCTTCGCGTTGACCCGAGGGACAATCGCGACCGCGGTGCCGGCGTCATCCGTGACGGCGAGAGAGTCGAACGCCAGCTCTCGCCGAGCGGCGTTCTCCACCGTCTCTTGCAGGACCGACGGTTGCCCCAGCAGCTGACGCTCAGCGACTTCGGCCGCGAGGCCGTCCACGACGTGCCGCGTGTTCTCGAGGAACCGGTCGAGGCCCGTCGCGACCGCCCGAGCGAGCGCCAGGTCTTGCTCGCGCTCCTCGCGCTCGAGCGCGCCCGTCATCCAGACGTAGCCCTGCACGCCGAAGAACACGATGCTGACGCCCGCAGTCAGGCAGAAGCCTGCGAGGAGGGCCGTTCGAATCGATATGCGACGGGCCGCGCGGTCGGTCATGCGAGGTACGTCCTCACGGTCGCGACGAAGGCTGCCATATCGAGAGGCCCGGGCGTGTCGAGTCCGCTCTCTTCGACGGCCATCCGGATGAGCAGAAGGTTCGAAGGCTCGTCATCGACTGCTAACAGTGTCCTCACGCTTTCGCTCGCTGGCACCAGGAGTATTCGCCCCTGTACCTACGATGTCACGGCCCTGATCAATCCCCGGTCCTTTTCAGAGACACCCATTGGTCTGTCCGCTCGGGAGGGGGCGCTTGGCAAGGTTGTTGACGGACCTGACCGTTCGTGTCACCGCGGTGACCATGGTTGTCAGACCAACGTTGAGTGCCGCTCAGCGCGTGCGAGCGTCACCATCCGACTGGTGAAGGGGCGTGAGCCAGGCCGCGTCGACAACCGTCAAACTGATCCACTCTCCCGGGCCACAGCGGGGGGACTGCGTTGGTGGAGCTGCTGCTCCTTGGGGCAGAACAGGATCAATCGACCGACGGGCGAGACGGTGTAGCCCTGACGTAGGGCCGACAGCCGCACCCGGGAATCTGGCACAGTCCGTTGCGATGCTCTGGTTTGGTGGTGAGGCTGTGGCGATCGCGCTCGTGCGCCACAGGTGCACATTTCGCGACCAGACGATGATGGACGGCGGTCCATTTGGAGAATCTCTCCCTCGTCCGGCAAGTCCGCCTCCTGCGGGTGCCGCATCGGCACGACCGCCCAGCCTTGAACTCGAATCGTTTGGTCGATCTCAAATCCGGTCCGCCGGTTCCGCCGTCGCTGGTCGAGCGCCACCGGCATCTTGATTCTTCGTCGCTGCACCCGCCGGCGATCGAAGATAAGCGCGTGGCGCGGGTTGGCGAAGAACTGCCGGGATCCGGGCCGATCCGAGAGACGATGACGAGGAATGTAACCACTCGCCGAAGTTAAGCGCGAGCCAGACGGGTGGTCGGTAACAAAACGAGTCACCTGCCTTGCCTTCGGCTCACTCCGCCCTGGCCGAGTGAGGCCTACTGAGGCTGCCAGCCACGGCGCGCCGGTGAGCCCGGGGCCTTGCACGGCCCCGGGGCTACCGACCGCGGAGTGGTCGAAACGCTCTTTATGGCATGATCGTGATCCGATTTTCCACCGAGGTGATCCCCGGCGCCGACCACGCCACCCGCTCCGCCTCTTCCTTCTCCGCCCACGCGCGCACCGTTCCCTTCAGGATGACCTTGCTCCCCTGGACCTCGACCGTGATCCGCTCCGCATCGAGCTCCGCGCTGCGCACCAGCGCCTTCTCGATCTTCCCCTTGAGCTCCGACGGCGTCAGGCGCGGCCTGACGGTGATCAAATTGCTCACACCCTTGACACCCGACAGTCGGCGGACAACCCGCTCGGCGTCCTGCCGCTGGTACTGCCATTCGACCTCGCCCTTGAGCGTCACCCAGCCCTTGGAAACCGTAACGTCAAGCTTGTCGACGGGGACGAAGGCATCCCACTCGAGGGCCCGCACGGCGGCCGCGGCGATGTCGGCGTCGGTCCGCTCAGCGGAGATGGGCAGCCGGACCTCGATGTCGTTGGCCACTGCCTTCACCCCGCGGACGCGGTGGGCGGCTTCCTCGGCCGCCCAGCGCTTGGTGTAAGAGTCGACCCAGCCCGTGAGGGTGACGACGCCGTCCTTGACGGCTACGCCGATCTCGTTGGGCTGGACGCGAGCGTCCCACTTCAGCTCAGCCAGTACGTCGCGCTGGATCTGCTCGTCGGTTGAGGTCATGATTGCGGTCGCGGTTGCCGTTGCCATGGCTTTTCCTCCTTTCACCTATTTTTGTTCAGCCACTTTACTGCCCTCCCGCCAGGCCATCTCGGCGGCCTGTCCCACGACATGACAACTGGGAAGCCAGTGAAGCAGCTTCCGCAGTGCATGTAGCAGTCGATCCGAGGGACGTCAAGTTCGGCCGCGGCGGGCGAGACGCGCTCCTTGACGGTCAGCAGACCCTCTGCTACTGAGCTAGACGGAAGGTTTTCCGCGACGCCTCGAGGTCAACCTGCTAACTCCCGCCACGCGCCAGCGGTTCGGGGGCTACCTCTCTCGGACCCTCTGGCAGCCGGTGCGATGTACCCGGTCGAGACCGATGTACAATGCGCAAGGGGCTGAACGCCCAGCCATCGGCTGAATCGAACTCGCCGCGCTCTGACCGTTACAGCAATCCTCGTTCTCATCGCGAGGCTGGCATTTGCGCGCGGTGGCGGTGGCCCAGGAGGCGGTCCCGGCGGCGGCCCGGGTGGTGCTGGAGGCGCCGCTGCTGCCGGCAACGGAGGTGGGCAAGGGGGCGGCGGTGGGCATCGCGCTGCCGTTGGGGCTGGTCACGGTACGCCGCCGAGCGGCGTCTCGGTGGGTGCTGGCCGTGGAACCGCGCTGACCTCACCCGGAGCCCAGAGCCGCTCGGGAGTTGCGACCGGACACCTGTCCGCGACCACACCAGGGAGGGCGAACCCGCCGAGCGGAGTGACGCCGGGAAAGGGCAAGGTCGGAACCGTTCCGACGACTCCTGGCCACACGACGCGCTGAGTAGCCGGAGGCCAGTTCGCTCCCTCCGAGGAGCGCCGAGTCACAGCGTGGTTCTCGTCAGCGGTGCGCGGATTCGACTGCGGGAGCCGGTACCAACGCAGGAGCGCTTGTCGACTCGCATTGAACACTAGCCGAGGTCGTAGAGCCCGGCCACGTTCTCGCAGGTGATCTTGCGGCGGACGCGTTCCGGCAGCGTGCCCAGGTTGGCGTCGATGTGTCGGCGAGACTCGGGCCAGACGCAGTCAGGATGGGGGTAGTCTGCGCCCCAGATGATGTTGTCCTCGCCCACCAAGGGGATGATCGGCTCGAGATACTGATCCTGCTCATAGGTCGTATACCCCTGGCGCCGGAAATAATCGCTGGGTTTCATGGAGAATCCCAGGGCACGGGCGCGGTCCTCGTACTCCGTGTCCAGGCGATCGAAGACATAGGGAATCCAGGTCACACCGGATTCGCCGAGGACGAACTTGAGGTCCGGATACTTCTCGCAGGCTCCGGAGGCGAGCAACGAGACCAGAACTTCCATCCCGTCGAGCTGGAACAGCGCCGAGCGCACGAGGCGCCATTCGGTCATGCACTCCTGCTCCATCTGTGGAGTCTCGGGGGCCCGCAGCCCCTTGAAGCCCGTCGAGTGGAAGGAAATCGGGAACCGACACTCGGCCGCCGCCTCCCACAGCGGATACCAGTCGTGATGGTAGAGCGGCACGCTCAGGCGCTTGAAGGCCAGATCTCCGCCCTTGAGCCCCATCTTGGCGCAGCGGCGCACTTCAGTGGCCGCCACCAGCGGATCGTTGTTGGGGAGGATGGCGAGTGGAAAGACCCGGTTGGGATCGGAGCGTTTGGCGAAGTCCACGGCCCAGTCGTTGTAGATCTTGTTCGCCCAGGCTCGCTGCTCCCCACTCCCGATGAGGTCATTGATCATCAGGCACCCATAGACGATCTCCGCGTCGAGCCCGTCTCGGTCCAGGTCCGCCAGCCGAAGCTCCGGGGTGGTTGGCCGTGGGTGCGCGCCGCGTCGGCTGTCCCACTCGAAGCCACTGGCCTTCATCTCGTCGACATGGCGAAACACGCCCGCCTGGTACTTCAGGAACCGGGGTCCCACCCCGTTCCACATCCCCTGGTCTTGCCCCTCCACAAACCAGTGAAGGCCGTCCTCCAGCTCCTCCACGCGCGGAACGAGGAGCTTCCATTTGGCGGGAGCCTGCGACGACCACAGATCGGGTGGGCAGTAGGTCAGGTCGATATGGTTGTCGCCGGAGATCAGCCGGTATCGCATGCCACGCTCCTCTGCTCCAAAGGTGAAGTTGCAGGGAGAGTAGCCCGCGGAACCGTGGGTGGCAAGGTTCCTCCGGCCGGCGGCACTTTGTGAATCTTGTCCCCTTGACACGGCCGCGATCAGGCCTCGTCTGCGCGCACCCCCTCTCTCCGCAGCAACAGGACAGGAGGCGGGACGTACGTGCCTGGCCCGTTCCCTAATTCAATTAATTTCTCCTCCCAGTTGGCCGTCTCTTCGGGTGAGTGGGCGGGCTTGTCGTCCAAATGTACGGCGATGTGCCGCAGCTCCATGTCACGCCGGTGGTGGCCGAAGGCGTAGGCCACACGCCGGTAGGCGATAGCGAGGTCCTCTAGCATCGGCCGGCGGACGAGCGCCGCGTGGCGCCCGCCGCTCAGGCCGCGCGACAGCTACATCAACTCTTCGATGAGCGCTTGAGCGATTTCCGGGCCGACGCCCAGCCGACGGCGCGCCAGCGGGCCGCCTTCGCCAAGGACCGGTTCGAGCTGGTCCAGCGCCGGCAGATCCTCGCGTCTCCAGAAGAGGCCGATCGGAATGACGTCGCCCCACAGCCGGCCCTTCTCCAGGGCGGCGTGGAAGTCGGTCGGGTCATGGCCCATCTCTTCCAGCTTGCGGGTCCGCTGCTTGAAGAACTCATGCGTGTTGTCGTGGTTGTACGTCACGCAGGGACTGAAGGTGTCGATCAGGGCAAAGCCTCTGTGCTGCACGCCCCCTTTGATCAGCTCCACCAGGTGCTTCTGCTGACCGGTGAATCCCCTGGCGACGTATGTCGCCCCAGCGGCAATGGCCAGGGGGATCGGGTTGACCGGATTTTCAACGCTGCCAAAGGGTGTGCTCTTGGTGTTCATGCCTTTGGCGCTGGTTGGGGAAAGCTGCCCTGTAGTCAGTCCATAGATCTGGTTGTTCATGACGACATAGGTCAGATCAACGTTCCGGCGCATGGAGTGGAGAAAGTGATTGCCACCGATGCCGTACCCGTCACCGTCTCCGCCAGTGACGACAACCTTCAGGTCGTGATTGGCCAGTTGAGCTCCCGTGGCAACGGCCAGGGCGCGGCCGTGCAAGGTGTGCATGCCATAGGTGTTGAGATAGCCGGGCATGTTGGACGAGCAGCCGATGCCACTGATGGTCATGACCTCATGGGGTTGGAACCCGAGTTCGGCGATCGCCTGTTTCAGAGCCGCGAGCACGCCGAAGTCACCGCACCCCGGACACCAATCGGGGTCCACCTTACCTTTGAGATCCTTGACGGTCACCTTGGCGCGTTCGGGCTTGAGCCCAGCCTGACCCCGTGTGGTCGCTCCGGTTTCAACCACGGTATCCATGGCCGCCTCCTTCAAACCTGGATCTCGTGCACGGGCACGTAGTGTTTGGTCGAGCCAGCCAGGATGGTTCTTACACCATCCGCGATATGGTGCGGCATGAACGGCTCTCCGTCGTATTTCCGGATGTGACCATCCGCGACGATGCCGGTCTCCGATCTCAAGTAGCGCGCGAACTGCCCGCTGTAGTTGTTCTCGATCATGATGACCTTCGGGCTCTTCGAAAGGATAGAAACAATCGCGTCGACGTGCAGCGGGACGAGCCATTTGATCTGGAGATTGTTGGCCGCGATGCCTGCGACGGCAAGCTGTTGCATGGCCTCGTGAATGACGCCTTCGGTCGAACCCCAGCCCACCAGTGTGACTCGAGCGTCCGCGGGCCCATGAACTTCTGGCGGCTCCAAGAGCGGAAGGACCCCCTCCATCTTGCGCATCCGCTTTTCGTGGATGGCTTGACGTTTGTGGGGGTCCGTGAATTCGTCACTGATCAACACACCGTCCTCGTCGTGTTCGTCGGTGGCCACGACGTGGACGTGTCCGGGGGTGCCCGGCAACGCCCGTGGCGAGATGCCGCTCTCGGTGATGAGGTAGCGCTTGAAGCCGCCGTTCACCGGCGGCGAGTCACCGTTGAGGCCGATGACGTCGCCGCGGTCGATGGGCACGCTGAAATCCAGCTCCGCTGGATCGATGCTGGACCGACCTTCGGAAAGAAGCAAATCGGAGAGGATGATGCCTGGGCACTGGAATTTGTCGACCAGGTTAAAGAGTTGCGGGACGATCTTGAAGCAATCGGCGATCGTCGTCGGTGCGACGATGATTCGAGGATAGTCGCCCTGGCCGGCGCCCATCACTTGCCAGAGATCGCCCTGTTCGGTTTTGGTGGGCACGCCCGTCGCCGGCCCTGCTCGCTGGACGTTGATGCAGACGACGGGGATCTCCATCATGGCCGCCGAGCCGAGGGCTTCGCTCATGAGCGCAAACCCGCCCCCAGATGTCGCGCACATCGCGCGGCACCCCACGTGCGCCGCCCCGATCGCCATGTTGATCACGCCGATTTCGTCTTCGACCTGCCGAACCATGATGCCGAGTTGACGCGCGTGTCGCGCCATCCAGTGCAGCACTCCGGTCGAGGGACTCATCGGATAGGCGCAGTAAAAGCGTACCCCGGCGGCAGCGCCGCCCATCGCGAGGGCTTGGTTGCCCTCGAGGAACGCCAGTCGCTTGCCCGTGTCGGGAAGTGAGAGCGGAAGCGCCGTGAAATGCGTCGCGGCGTAGTCGTAGCCCGCTCGAGCGACGCCCACGTTTTCGGCAACGGCCGCCTCGCCTTTCCGTTTGAACTGGAGCGTCAAGATCTCGGCGAGAATCCCAAAGTCGGCCTTGATTAACCGCAAGACCGCGGCCAACGCGATGGTGTTTTGAACGAGATCGCCCCTGATCGTGGGCGCCAGCAATTTGACAGAAAACGGACAGAGTTGCACGCCATCGGGAACGGCGCCGGGCGTGATTGTGTCGCGGTTGAACAAGACCGCAGAGCCCGCGCGCATCAGCTTCAGGTGCCGATCCATCGTGTCTTGATTCAGCGGCATGAGCACGTCGAGCTTGTCGCCGTGACTCAGGACAGGTTGGTCACTCGTGCGGAGGGTCAGGAAGATGTGACCGCCGCGAATGATGGACTGGTAGGCATTGTAGGCGTTGATGTGGAGCCCGCGCCGGACGAAGATCCGCGCCAGAATGTCGCCGGGAGTGGCAATCCCCTGGCCCGCCGCGCCGCCAATGCCGATGGCGAGGTCGACTCTCTTCACGGCTCATCTCCTGTCAGAGCGCTCAAGTCAATCCAACGCCGGTCCCCGCCGTGCGACTCGTGTGGCGAGAGACAGGGCTCCCACCGGGAAACCTCGGCCGGCACCCGAAAGCGCGACCACCGTGAGGGGAAAAGACGGCAGCCGGCAGCGGCGATCCCGCGCTGGACCCACGCCATCTTGCGCCGTCCGATGGCTGCGGTCAAGGCGCCGCCATTCGGCCCCGCGCCCGGCCCCTCGCGGGAACGAGTCATCAGTCGTCCACCGCTCCTATCCTCCCCCTCCCCGGGCCTCCATTGCGACCTGAAGAGTCTCGTTTTTGGGCGCCGGAGGCACTGCCGAGGCGCCCGCACGGTCTCCACATTCTGGGTAGGGCCGAAACAGGTGCAGTCCGAGGCCCCGAGCCCCCTGCATTTTCGGGTTCGC
>QHRX01000295.1 GCA_003221455.1 Candidatus Rokuibacteriota bacterium | reverse complement strand
GACGAGCGATCGGCCCGACTCGATCACCTCGGCCCGCCGCGTCTGCCAGGCCTCCGCGATCGCGCGCAGGAGCCGCGCGAACGCGGGGAGTCCGTGGCGGTCGGTCGGCGGGAAGTAGGTGCCGCCGTAGAAGGGCACGCCGTCGGCGGTCAGGAAGACGCTCATGGGCCAGCCGCCGTGACCGGTCATCGACTGCACGGCCTGCATGTAGATCTGGTCGACGTCGGGACGCTCCTCCCGGTCCACCTTAACGCACACGAAGTGCTCGTTCAGGAGCCGGGCGGTCTCGGGATCTTCGAACGACTCGTGCTCCATCACGTGGCACCAGTGGCACGCCGAGTACCCGACGGAGAGGAAGACGGGCCGGTCTTCCGCGCGGGCGCGGGCAAAGGCGTCCGGGCCCCACGCGTACCAGTCGACGGGGTTGTCCTTGTGCTGGAGGAGGTAGGCGCTCGTCTCCTGGGCGAGGCGGTTCATAGAACTCTCCCGGCGCGTAAACCCCGCCCTTCAGGGCGGGGAGGAGTGCGGATCTCTATGGTAGAGTGTCCCCAGTTGGAGCTGAACACGCGCTCCGCGAGCGGCCCGGGCGATAACCAAGCCGTGGGCTGGCTCAGACAGCCGTCGAAACGGCGGTGGTGCTGGCCGCTGAGGCTACCCTGCGGTAATGGGGTCCGATGAAGCGGCAACGCGGTACCGTAAGGCCGCGCTCTCGGGCTCAAGCACGGGCTCCTTTCGCCTAGAAAGCCCCGGACTTTAGTCCGGGCGATGTTTACGCCGGGGTCACGAACGGCAAGGCCGTCACCCGCGCGGTGAGGGCGGCGCCGTCGACGGTGATCGCGACCGCGGTGCCCGGTGTCGCGTGCTCGCGGCGGACGAAGGCGAGGGCGATGGGGCGCTCGAGCGCGTACGAGCGGACCGCGCTCGTCACGTGACCGACGTCCCGGCCATCGGCGCCGACCGTCGCCCCCGGTGGCGGCACGGTCGTGCCGTCGAGGGTGAGCCCAGTCAGCCGGCGGTTCACGTGGCCGCGATCGCGGATGCGGACCACGACCTCCTGGCCGATGTAGCAACCCTTCGTCGGCGAGACGAGCGCCTCGCACGGTATCTCGGGCAGGAGCGTCGAGTCGTCCGCGTCGTGGCCGAACCGCGGCGTGCCCGCTTCGACCCGGAGCACGTCGAGCGCCGTGAGGCCGACGGGCCGAGCCTCGGCGGCGACGATGGCCTGCCAGAGGGCGGCACCGTCCTCCCGGCGGGAGAGGAGCCAGGCCTCGGCCTCGCCGGTCTCGCCGCCGCCTCGAACGAGCCGTGCCGGACGGCCCGCCACCAAGACCTCCGCGTGGCCCCAGGGCAGTTCCGGGAGCGGCCGGGCGGTGAGGCGCTCGACGAGGGTCGCCGTCGCCGGCCCTGCGAGCAGGAAGGTCGCCAGCTCCTCGCTCGCGTCGCGGATCTCGACCCGCTCGGCGAAGTGGAAGCTCTCGAGGGCATCGCGCGTCTTCGCCGCGGTTCCGCCCGGCAGCAGCACGAGGTGCCGGTCGGCCTCGGCCAGCACGCTGAGCAGCGCCTGGACCCTGCCGCGCGCGTCGAGGAAGGCGGCGGCGGCTCCCTGCCCCGGCGCGAGTCGCTTGACGTCGTTGCTCACCATTCCGTTGAGGAACGACACGCGATCCGCACCCGTCAGCTCGAGCACGCCCCAGCGCGCGCGGTCCACGACCCCGACCGCCGCCCGCACGGCCCGGTGCTCGGCGCGCAGATCACCGTACGAGACCGGGACGTCCCAGCCGCATGGCGCGTCGAACACGGCGCCCGCGGCCAGCTGGAGCTCGCGGAGCGGCGGCGCCTGACCCACGGCGTCATTGTACATGACGGACTCGTGCTTCACCGGCGGGGGGCGATCGAGTAGGATACGAGGGCGATGCGCCTGCCCGAGCCCGCCGCGCGACGCCGCTTCCAGCGGCGGCTGCTCCGGTGGTACGCGGTGCACGGGCGCGACCTGCCGTGGCGGCACAGCCGCGATCCGTACCGGGTGCTGGTCTCCGAGATCATGCTCCAGCAGACGCAGGTCGACCGGGTGATCCCGAAGTACCACGAGTTCCTCGAGCGCTACCCCACCTTCGAGCGGCTGGCCCGGGCACGCCCCGCCGACGTCAGGCGCACGTGGCGCCCGCTCGGCTACAACATCCGGCCGACCCACCTCCAGACGATCGCGCGGGAGACCGTCGCCCGCTACGGCGGCCGGCTGCCCGACGATGGCCGAACCCTCCAGAGCTTCCGGGGCATCGGGCGCTACACCGCCGGCGCCATCCTCTCCTTCGCATACGGCAGGGACGCGGCGGTGCTCGACACGAACGTGCGACGCGTGCTGGGCCGCGTGTTCCTCGGTCCGCGCCGGTTGGCGCGGGCCCGCGGCCAGCGGCTCTTCTGGGAGCTGGCCGAGGCCCTCGTGCCCCCCGGCCGCGCCTACGACTTCAACCAAGCGCTCATGGACTTCGGCGCGACGTGGTGCACGCCCCGGACGCCGCGCTGCGGCGTGTGCCCGATGCGCGGCTTCTGCCGAAGCGCCGGCGACCCCCGGTGATCACCGAGGTGGCGGCCGCCCTCATCCAGGATTCGGCGGGGCGCTACCTGATCACCCAGCGCCGCGAGGGGACGCATCTGGCGGGGGTCTGGGAGTTTCCCGGCGGCAAGCGCCACCCGGGCGAGACCCTCGAGGCCTGCCTCCGCCGCGAACTCGGCGAGGAGCTGGGCGGCTCCTTCACGGTCGGCGAGAAGGTCGAGACCGTGCGCTGGGAGTACCCGGAGACGACCGTCGTCATCCATTTCTTCCGCTGCCGGCTCGTCGCCGGCCAAGCGGAGCCGCTCGAGTCCCAGGCCCTCGCCTGGGTCGCGCCCGAGCAGCTCGCGG
>QHRX01000010.1 GCA_003221455.1 Candidatus Rokuibacteriota bacterium | reverse complement strand
CGCGGACGGTGGCCGGGCTGCCGGCGATGACGTAGCCCTTCTCCACGAAGTCACGGTACCGGAGGGTCTTCGGGTTCTCGGCGCGGCGCACCGGATTGCCCGTGGTGGCCACGAGGCTCCGGTAGTCCTGGTTCCCTGGCGGGGAGAACCACTGGGCCGGCACGTGGAGGCACTTGTGATAGAAGTACTCGACGTGCTGCGCGTACTCGGCCTCGGCGCGCGCATCCGTGTCGGACACGGCCACCAGCTGGAGGAAGCCTCCGCGGTAGGGGTTCGCGTCTCGCCCCCGTGCGGACACCACCTCCCAGTATCGGTCCATCATCGTCCGGGCCGAGCGGGCGCCCGAGTAGCTGAGGAAGCAGTAGCAGACATCGTTTTCGACGGCGAAGTCGAAGGTGCTGATGCTCCCCGAGCCCGGGACCCACACCGGCGGGTGGGGCTGTTGGATGGGACGGGGCCACAGGTTCACGTTCGCCAACTGATAGTACCGGCCGTTCCACGGGAAGATCTCCCGGGCCTGCCAGGCCTTGAGGGTCAGGGCGAAGGCTTCGCGGTAGCGCTCCCGGTGCTCCATCGGCGTGATGCCGTAGCAGAGGTTGACATCCATCGGGCTGCCCAGGGGCAGACCGGCCACCAGCCGCCCTCCGCTGATGCAGTCCAGCATAGCGTACTCTTCGGCGACGCGGATGGGTGGGTTGGAAGTGGGAAGGGTGGCGCCCATCTGGACGATCGCGACGTTCATGCCGGTGGTGAGCTTGGCGAGGACGCTGCCCATGAGATTCGGGCTCGGCATGAAACCGTACGCGTTCTGGTGGTGCTCGTTGGTGCAGACGCCGTCGAGCCCGCTCCGAGCCGCATACAGCAACTCGTCCAGAGTCCAGTTGTAGTACTGCCCCACCCGGCGAGCGTCGGCCAGTTCCCACCACGGAGGCGTGACCCAGACGGATTCGTAGCGCTTCTCGAAATCGGGGGGCAGTTCCCGGTGGGGCATGAGGTGAAACGCGCTGATTTTCATGTTCGTCCGGTGGGCCCGTTCACAGAATTTGCTCGCCGAACTCCTCGAGCGCGGCTTTCGACAAGGCCAGCCCTAATCCCCGGGGCGTCCTTCACGGTCAGCCATCCGTTGGCGATCCGCTGGTCTTCCAACAGCTCGGCCTGCAGCGCTCGGCCACGCGAAGCCAACGACGACGCTGATCTACTGCGCGCACTGGCTTCCCTCGGGGGATAAGCGGTACATCGACAGGCTCGAGGTGCTTCGGACTGCCGGTTTCGAGAGCGCTGAGCGGCCGAATGGTAGCAACGTGGTAGCTTCGGGTGAGGGACGTGATCCGGAAGTGCTCGATTGGGAATGGAGCCGGGGGCGGGACTTGAACCCGCGACCTGCTGATTACGAATCAGCTGCTCTGCCACTGAGCTACCCCGGCATTTTGAGAGTTTACGGCCACCCGATTCTACACCGCTTCGCGCTGACTGTGCCCAAGGCCTCGGCTTGGCGGCCTCAACTAATGTCCGGCGGGCGAGATCGGCAGGGGTGCACGCGGTGAGATTACCCCTCGCATCAACCGGCTGTAGCGTTCGCCTAGCGCCCGGACTAGAGTGCTGCCATGCGCGAACCCCGCCGCGTCCTCGCCTCCGGCCGCGACTCCGACATCCTCGGCTATGGCGCGGGCCTCGTCTTGCGCCGTTCTCGCAACGGCCGCTCGCTGGAGATGGAGGCGAGGGTCATGCGGCACCTGATCGAGTGCGGCTATCCCGCGCCCCGGGTCGAGGCCTTCAGCGCCGACGGCTCCGAGTTGATCATGGAGCGGATCGATGGCCCGACCATGCTCGAAGCGCTCACGAGACAGCCGTGGACTCTCGGCCGAAACGCGGCGGTGTTGGCGAGGCTCCACAACCGTCTCCATGAGATCCCCGGTCCCGGATGGCTCGCTCCGTTCCTCGGCGACGGCAACCGACTCATCCACCGGGACCTCCACCCGATCAACGTGCTCCTTTCGCCGAAGGGCCCGGTGGTGATCGACTGGACGAATGCGGCTCGCGGCCCAGGGGCGTCTGATGTCGCCCTCACGTGGCTCCTGATGACGGCCGGCGAGATCCCGGGCGGAGGGGTGCAGGCAGCGCTCGGCGGCGCACTCCGAGGCTGTCCGTTCGCGCGTTCCTTGGCCACTTCGAGCTCGGACCGGTCCGGGCCGCTCTCCCAGCCGTCGCGGAGTGGAAGTGTCGGGACCCCAACATGCGTCCCGCTGAGGTCGCCGCCATGCAGCGGCTCGTGGCGAGGGAGTCACGTCGACCGTGACATAGAAGAGTGCGCCGAATCTGTCCGTGTCCTCGCGATCCATCTACTCGATGAACCGATGCCAAACGTGCTCGCGCTTTCCGGGGATCCCAGGGCCGCGTCCTGAAATCCGTCGTCGCACGAGCCCGTCCCTGCTAGCTTGCCCGACGCTCTTCGCCGGGCCGGCTGCCACCGCCAAAACACGGTCCGTCTCAAAGTCGACCCGGGTCTTCTCGAGCCCTGACGCACCATATGACAGTCAAATCCAAGTTCGCTGGGAGCAGTAAACCGGGTTTACCCTGAGCACCAGGTTATGTGCTGGTGACTAACCGAGACTCCTCCTAAGATGAGGGGAGGCCTGATGGTCCCGCGGGACGAACGGACACAACAAGCCCTCACCTACGTCCGCCACCAAGCCACCAAAAGTCTGGCCGACCTGCGAGTCCTCGTGGAGCGCACCGCCGCCGACTGCGGTCGCTGCCTGGGGGGTATCAGTGAGAAGCAGGCGCGCTTTCAGCCCGGCAACGAGTGGTCTATCAACGAAGTGCTGGACCATTTGATCGACGCCACGGCCCGGCAGGTTACCGAGCGCATTCGTGACCTCGCCGTCCGGAGACCTCCTCGACCCTTCACGGCGGGCGACAGTAGCGGCCGGGCGATGCAGACGATCGAGGAGCGACGACAGGAGCTGGCGAGGCTTTTGGATGACGCCGTCGTGCTGGTCAGCGCTCTGCCTGCGGGAGACCTGCCCGCCGGAACCTGGGAGCATCCGTTCCTCGGCCCTCTGAACCTCAAAGAACTGATCGCCTACCATCGGCTCCATGTTATGGACCATGTCCAGCAGATCGAGAAGATCAAGGCCGAACCTGACTACCCACGAGTCAGGGCCACCCAGTTTCCTGATGAGCCGGACCATCCCGATCCTCACGGTGGACGTCTTCACCCACCGGCCCCCCGCCCCGGTTAGGCTCAGGCGTTCAGGCATAGGGGATTAAAGAAAGGGAGCGTCATGAAGAGTGACACCAGGGCGACCGCGACCGTCGGTATCGTTCTCGTCGTCGCGAGCCTCACGGTGACCTGGGCTTCCAGAAGCGACGCACTCGAGTCAGATCTTGTTCGCTGCGTGGACGTCACGCAGCCGGCCACGCTCGCCAACTGCGGGACCGCGGCGCCCTGATTCACCTCGACCCCGACGGGCAGCCGTCGCTCACGGGATTCGATAACCTCGACGTGGAACTGAAATACCAAGTCGTCACGAGCGAGCGTCACGAGACCATCCTCGCCCTTGGGCCTTGGCTGGCAGGTTGGCGGAACAGGCCGGAACGCCATCGGAGGCCAGTCCTTTGATGTTGTGACCCCGGCCCACCGCCCCGAGACCGTCCGGCTCGCGAACCGGATTCTTTTGATCGATGAGGGGCGGCTCGTCGCCGACGGGACGCACGAACGGCTGCTTGACGACAACACGCTGTACCGGACCCTTCTGGCCGAGATGCGAGCGAAGCGCCCGGCCCAGCCTCGCGCCGGATAAGCGAGCACGGTCCGCGGCAAGCGCGTCGAATTCCGCGTCCGAGCGGCTCGTGCGTGAACCGGACCGCGAAGCAGGCCGGCCCGGGTCGCCGTCGGTCTTGCGATCATTACCGCGTGGCCACTGGCCAAATTTGATGAAGACGTCCAAACGGAGCGTTTACCGTCAACGCCTCGATCGCCAGCGGGGCGGCGGCGCGTCTTACGGGGCAAGGGCCTTGGCGACCTCGCCGACCGACGGCGCGGTCGGCGTGTCCTTCCAGCCAGCCAGTCGGCGATAGACCTCGGCGGCGGCCTCGTGGAAGCCGACCGGCAGGCCTGCGGCCGCGCAGGTCACCGCGATCTCTTCCATCTCGCCGACGAAGCGCCAAGCCTTGCGCGTGCTGGCGCGAACCGCGTCCTCCGAGCGCCGCGGGAGCTCTGGCTGCGAGCGCGCCCACTCGGCAAGCAGCGCAGCGTCCACGCCCTCGTGGAGGGCGAGCGAGCGCACGGCCATCAGGAGCGCCTGGGAGGCCTTGTTCCACCCGGCGTATGCCATCTTGAGTGCGGAGGCGGCGCCGATCGGCCCGTCGAGCACGATCGCCTCGAGCGGGCTCGTCGCGAACAGCTCGGCGACCGTGGACGCTCCCTCGCCCGACAGGTAGAGGCGTGCGAGGCCCGGCCGCCGCGGTGGGGGCCCGATGATCCCGCCGTCCACGAACCGGGCGCCGGCCGCGGCGACGCGCCGGCCCGTCTCGCGCGCCGTCGCCGGCGCGACCGCGTTGGCGTCAACGAAGAGCCCGCGATACCCGAGCGCCACGAACTCCCGCGCGACGTCGCGAGCAGCGTGAGGCGGGCAGATCGAGAAGATCACCGGTGCGGAGTCGGCCAGCGCGGCCAGCGTGGTCATCTCCTCGAGGCCGTCGGCCGTGGCGCGCGCGCGGGTCGCGGAACTGCGCCCGGCCGAAGCCCAGACCACCCGGTGACCGCCGACACGGAGCGCCGCGCCGACCGCGCTGCCCATTTCGCCCGGATGCACGAGGCCGATCGTCGTTCCACCCATCACGCCTCCTTCACCTCTCGCCACCGCGCCCGGGACCGATCAACGCCGAGAGCGGCGTCGAGATAGACCCGTCCCATCCAGAAGCCTCGCCGGGGGCGGCACAACCCCGAGCCCATTTCTTGCTCGGATCGTCCGCGGGATCCGCGTAGCTCGTGCCGGTCCGGCCCGTGCCCGTGACGGAGACGCCCCGTTCCCGGGACCTCTTCCCCCTGGTGACCGAGGGGGCTCCGTTGACAATCCGGCCGTCGAGGTTCGAAGGCGGCCTTCTGCCGCCCGACACTCGCGCCTTCGGCGAAGCGCCCTCGACCATAGCTCCGAAGCCGCCGCCGGCCAACCTCCGAGGGACGAGACTCAACCCGACGTCATTAGGTGACGTCCCGCCATGAAGCGAAGCGCCATATTGAGTGGCGCTCCAGCACGGACATCGTCGATTCACACGTTCGGTGGCCTCGAGCCCGTGTGGGCTGACGCGTCGTCGCCATGACAGACCAGTCCAGAGGGGATCGTCGACGCTGCCGGCGTGTCGCGCTCAGGGGCAGCCAAGCAGGCTCCGGACCACGTTCCCCTCAAAGAAGTGTCCCCACGTGTGGGTGAGCGCCAGCTGGGCGAACGCCCAGCCGCGGGTCATTCCCGCGTAGTACAACTCGACACCCGGGGTGTTCACGTGCGGCCCGAAACCTCCCTCGTCTCGAACGACTCGGCGAATGCGGCCAGGATCAACAACCTTGTCCCACTCTGTCGCATCGTACGCGCGAATGATGTCAACTGTTCGCTGGCCCACGGCGCCCCAATAGGCTCGCAGGGCCGGAATGCTGACGCGCGCCGTGAGGTCGGAGACCTCGTCGCTCGTCATGGCGGTTCCGACCTCACGACGACCGGTGCCGAGGCGACTGGCCCAGCCTCCCTCGTCGAACACCTCGCGTCCATCCATGGCGAACCGATTGATCCCGATATCCTCAGCCCGCGCTACGTGCCAGAGTAGCCAGGCGATCGAGTTTTGCCCGTGGGGACGTGCACGCAGCTGGGCGTCGGTCAGGTCGCCCAGGAGGCGATCCGTCATCGTCGCGTGCAGGGGCTCATAACGCAACATGAAGAACTGGGCGGCGTCCATCTCCGGAACCTCCAAACCACCCGGTTATCTCGACGAAAGCGTATCATTCCTGTGTCGGTTCGCGCTTCGCCGTCGGGCGGATGGCCGAACACGTGAGGGTCCGGAGCGAGTGTCCACAGAGAGCCGAGTATCATGAGTCCCGGACTCCCGGAGGCTCAGCCCCACAGGCGCCTCGTGGCGATGTCGGCGCCTTCCCTCAGCGCGCGGAGCTTGGCCCACACGACGCTCTCGGCGCACATCTCCGAGCCGGCGAACGTACCGAAGCCGCAGTCAGTCGAGGCGATGACGCGGCCCCGGTCGCCGGCCGCCTCGACGGCCCGGGCGATCCGATCGGCCACGACTGCGGGGTGCTCGACGTAGTTGGTCGTCGTGTCGATGACGCCGGGGAGGAAGAGCATTCCCTCCCGCAGCCCGTGGCGTTCGATCACCGCGTACTCGTGCTGGTGGCGGGGATTTGCCAGCGGGAGGGAGAGCGCGCCCACCTTGGCCATGAGGATGATCGGCAGGACGGCCTCGAGCGGCACGTCGTGGACGTGCGGCCCGTCGTAGTTGCCCCAGCAGACGTGAAGGCGGATACGGTCGGCCGGAATCGCCGCCGTCGCCTGGTTGATCGCCTCCACGTGCAGCTCCACGGCGCGCTGGAAGCGCTCGAGCGACTCGTGCTGAAAGAACCGGACACGCTCCATGGCGAGATCGGGGCAGTCGAGCTGCAGCACGAGGCCGCGTGCGTGGACCAGTTCGTACTCCTTGCGCATCTCGCGCGCCAGCGCCATCACGTAGCGCTCGTGCGAGTCGTAGTGGGCGTTGAGGAGCACGGTGGCGATGGTGCCGGGCGAGGCGGCGGTCATGAAGGCCTCGACGAACGGCCTCGGCGCCGCCTGGGCGCAGCGCAGGAAGAGATCGCACTCGCGCGCGGCCTCGCTGAGGTCGTCGTAGTGGATCTCGGCGATGGCCTGCGGGGCGTCGGCGATCCGCGCGGCTGATCGGCGGCGGCGCGCCAGCAGTGCCGCATAGTCGGGAAAGTCGATCAGGTCGCGCGCCGTCAGGCGCCTGCTCTCTCCGCCGAAGCCGCGCATCCGCCGCGCGACATAGGTCGAGAACCCGGCGCGCGGCTGTTCGCCATCGTTGCCGACATCGACACCGACCTCGAGCTGCCGGGCGACGACGACCTGCACGGCTGCCTCGATCTGCCGCTCCAGCTCACGCTCGTCGATCGCCTCGCCGCGGTCCTGCCTGACGAGCAGCTCCCGCAGGGCCTCGTTGCGCGGGATGCTGCCGACGTGCGTGATCAGGATGCGGTCGTCGCTCGTGCGCATGGGCCTCGCTGAGCGTATCAGGCGGCGTGCCGCGGCGGGAAGAGGGTCGGGAGGCTGGCGGGAGGCTCGAGGAATTGGCCCCGGGCCCCACGGGTCCGCGCCCTCGATATGGCGGTGCAGCCGCGGGTGCCTCCGCACGGTGCGATTCGCCGTCCTCGCGTGGATGAGGGCCGCCTACTGGCGCTCACGACGCAGGGGCAGGTGGTGCACGCGGCGACCAGCCCGACTCCCGACAGAGGGGCCATGTGCTGATCGGCTGCTCGACGGACGGGGGTTAGCGAGACGGAGCGAGTCGTCCGTCGGTGAGAAGAGACGGTCTGCTCAGAACAGAAGACCAAATCTCGGGATCGCCGAAGGTTCCGCGTCAGGACTCCCTTTCGCGATTTCTCGAGTCTCGACCACGCCGCCCCGACCTGGGGCCCACCAGACCTTAGAATGGCGGCCCCGCCGCGCTCCTATGCGCCGATATCTTCGTTCCAGAGCCGCGGATTCGCCCGGATGAACGTGGTCATCATGTGGACGCATGTCGCATCCTGGAGCACGTCGACCACGACACCGCGAGACCGGAGCAGCGCTTCGTCTCCTACGAACGTCTGATTCTCCCCGACGACGACATGGCGAATGCCGTAGAGCAGGATGGCACCGGTGCACATCGCACACGGGGAGAGCGTCGTATACAGAATCGACTCTCGGTACACGGTGGCAGGCTGTCGGCCAGCGTTCTCGAGCGCATCCATTTCGCCGTGCAGCACGACACTTCCGCGCTGGACGCGCCGGTTGTGGCCGCGACCGATGATTCGTCCACCAGCCACGAGCACTGAGCCGATCGGGATGCCGCCTTCCCGCAGGCCTGCCTGGGCCTCGTCTATCGCCGCCCGCATGAACTCGTCCATCATTTGCAGAGGCGCCGTCTTGGGCCCGTCCTAGGGTCCCGGCTGAACGGCGGGCCGCGGCCGTCCGTTCACGTCGAGGATTGGCCGACCGGCGGTACGGTCCGGAGACATGGCACCAGTGTAGTCCAGGCACAGGGCTGGCCGCGCGAACACGGGGGTGGGCGCCCCCCGCCGGCCACGCGGCGTCCGTCGGCGCCGATCCGCCGCGGCCCGAAGCAATATCTGACAAACAGCGGAGCTATCATGCACACCGTGTTAAGTTGGAGAAGCGACTCGAGGAGATGGTCACGAGCAAGCTCCTCAATGCGCCACGATCACGGGCGGCGGCTGAGCCCCTCTTGCCGGTGCCCGTCGCCACCCCGCCGGCGCAGCGCCTGCTGTCGCTCGACGCGTTCCGCGGTATCACCATCGCCGGGATGCTCCTCGTCAATAATGCGGGGAACTGGGGTCACGTCTACTGGCCGCTCGAGCACGCCGAATGGAACGGCTGGACGCCGACGGACCTCATCTTCCCGTTCTTCCTGTTCATCGTCGGCGTGGCGATGACGTTTTCCCTCGGAACGCTGCGGGAACGCGGGGCCTCGCGCCGGCAGCTGATCCGAAAGGTGGGATCCCGCGCGGCGATCATCTTCGCCCTCGGCCTCGTGCTCAACGGGTTTCCGAGTTACGACCTGATGCACCTGCGGGTCCTGGGCGTCCTCCAGCGTATCGCTGTGTCGTACCTCCTCGCCGCGGGAGTCGTCCTGGCCACCGGCCTTCGCGGCCAGGTCACGGCATTGCTTGGCCTCCTGCTCGGGTACTGGGCCCTGATGATCCTGGTGCCGGTGCCGGGGGCCGGCGCGGGGGTGCTCGAGCCGGCGAAGAACCTCTCAAACTGGATCGACCTGCGGATCATCGGTGTGAACCACACGTGGCGCCAGACCAGGACCTGGGACCCCGAAGGCATTCTGAGCACCATGGGCGCCATCGCGACGGTGCTCTGTGGTGTCCTCGCCGGCCACTGGATCCGCTCTCGGCGGCCGGCTCTCGAGAAGACAGTCGGCCTCTTCCTGGCCGGGAACCTCGGACTCGTGCTCGGTGTGATCTGGAACGCTCCGTTCCCGATCAACAAGAGCATCTGGACGAGCGCCTACGTGACATTCACCGCAGGTATGGCGTGCCACGGCTTGGCCATGACCTACTGGGTGGTCGACGTGAAGGGCTACCGCAGATGGGCGACGCCGTTCCTCGTCTTTGGTACGAACTCGATCGCCGCCTACTGGCTCTCGAGCCTCGTCGCGATCGCGCTCACCCGCATCCAGGTCGCCGGTCCGGCTGCCGGCGAGGCCTGGACGCTCAAGACCTACCTCGAGAGGACCCTGTACGAGTCGTGGCTCTCGCCAATCAACGCGTCGCTCGCTTACGCGGTCACCTACGTGTGCGTGTGGCTCGCGCTGCTGAGCGTCCTCTACCGGAAACGGATTTTCATCAAGGTCTGACCGCCCTCCCGCCGCTCAGACCGCGGCCAAGCGACCGCACGGCGGAGGGTGCGCGGTCCCCGTCGCGCGAAGCCGAAGTACGCCGTCACCCCTTGAGCCCTCCGCTCCCCCAGCCGCGGATCAGGTACCGCTGGACCCCCGCGAAGAAGCCGACCGTCGGCAGCGTGATCATGACACCGGCCGCCATGATCATCCCCCAGTCGACGATCGTCGCATTGAACAGGTCGTTGACGCCGACCGGGAGCGTCTTCAGCTCGTCCGAGCTGATCAGGACCAGGGCGAAGAGGAAGTCGTTCCAGGCCAGGATGAACGTGAAGATCCCGGCCGCGATGATGCCCGGCAGGGCCAGCGGGAGCACCACGTGCCAGACGGCCCGGCCGCGGTGAGCGCCGTCCACGAGCGCCGCCTCCTCGAGTTCGAGGGGGACGCTCTGGAAGAACGCGCGGAGGAGCCACAGGCAGAACGGCAGACAGAACGTCGTGTACGAGAGGACCAGCGCCAGATGCGTGTTCACGAGCCCGAGCTGCTTCACGAGGATGTAGAAGGGGATGATGACCATGATCGGCGCGAACATGTAGGTGAGCAGGATGAGCGCCGCGATCGTCTCCCGTCCCGGGAAGCGGAAGCGCGTGAGGCCGTAGGCGCCCACCGCGGACACGCCGAGCGTCAGCACGACCGTGGCGAACGACACCGTGAGGCTGTTCCCGAAGTAGGTCGCGAAGTTCGTCTCGGTGAGCAGGCGCGCGAAGTTGCCGAGGGTGAGGTGGCGGGGGACGAGGGTCGGGGGGGAGGCGAACACCTCGCTCGATTCCTTGAGGGACGTCGAGAGCATCCAGAAGAATGGGAAGGCGGCCCAGAGGGCGAGGACGGCGCCGCCGACGTAGAGGGCGGTTGCTCGCGAGAGCCCGCGCCGGGGCCGACTCACGAGACGATCTCCTCCTCCCGGAACAGCCCGAAGTAGACGGCGGTGGCGCCGGCGAGCAGGCCGAACATGAGCACGGCCAAGGTTGCTCCCATACCGGCCTGCAGGTACGTGAAAGTCCGCTCGTAGGCGTACACCGGGAGCGTCCGGACGTATTGGCTGACCCCCCCCTCGCCCGCCATGAGCCAGACGGTGTCGAACTTGGTGAACATCCAGATGCCGCGCAGGAGCACGATCACGAAGAGCACGGCCCCAGTCTGGGGCAGGGTCACGTGGAGGAACCGCCGCCACGCGCCCGCCCCATCCACGGTGGCCGCCTCGTAGAGCTCCGGCGGGATCGTCTGGAGCCGCGCCAGATAGGTGACGACGACGAACGGGAAGAACTGCCAGACGCTCGTCACGATCAGCGACCACATGATGTAGTCCTTGCCGAGCCAGGCGGGTGGGATCCGGGTCGCGCCCGTCGCGACGAGCACGTAGTCGACCAGCCCGTAGGAGTCGTTCAGGAGCCACTTCCAAAGGATGACCGCCACGACCGTCGGGATCGTGTAGGGGAAGAGGACGACGCCCCGGAGGAGACCACGCCCGTGGAACGTCTCGTTCAGCAGCAGGGCGGCGACCACCCCCAGCCCGAGCTGGAGCACGATCGTGCTTCCGGCGTAGATCCCCCCGTACCCGACGCTCCGCCAGAACTCCTCGTCGGTCGCGAAGTAGCGGTAGTTGCCGAGGCCGACGAAGGTCTGCGCGGGGAGGAAGGCGTGTTTGGCGAAGAGGCTCAGCCAGAAGTTATAGAGGATCGGGTACCCGACGAGGCCGCCCAGGAGGAGCAGCGACGGCGCCAGCAGGGCCCAGCCAACCAGCGCGCTCTTCCGCACCGAGCCTCCTGACCGGGGCGCGCGGGACCGGCCGGCGCCGGCCCGGCGGGGCGCCCGCCTATGACCAGCGCTTGAAGCCGAGCTGCGTCAGCAGCTCCTCGGCCCGCTGCTGGGCCCGGACGGCGGCCGCGTCGGGGTCCGCGCCGCCGACCATCGCCGCGATCACCATGTCGGCCACGATTCCCGACCCGTCGAGCTCCGCGAGGAAGGGGAGAAGCTTGTCATCCGGCCGGCTGAAGCCGATCGGCAAGAAGCGGTGCTCACGGAGCCCCGTGATCATCGCGTCGTGCCACGAGCGCCACTTCCGGATCCGCGGGTGCGCCAGATACTCGGGGTCGTTGATCATGGACTTGAAGATCGGGGTCAGGTGGATCGGCACCGAGTGGCAATACTTCATATAGTGCTCGCGCTTGTAGAAGATCCGGAGGAACTCGAACGCCTCCTGGGGGTACTTCGATTGGGAGAAGACCGTCCAGTTCTCGCCGTCGAGGGCGGAGACGCCTGTCTGCCCTGAGGGCCCGTGGGGCCGGAACATCGGCTGGAAGTGCTCCGGGTCCCGCATGCCCTCGGGCGCGTCGCGCTCGACGTACCCAATCGTCCGGGCCCCGCTCAGGTACGCCATGGCCACCTTTCCCGTCGCGAGCGCGGCGAGGGTGTCGAGGTATTTCTGGCCGGACCAGGACGGGGGCATGAACGGGTTCAGTCGCCGCAGGAACTGGAGCGTCTCGACCATCGCCCGGCTCGCGAGCCGGGGCCGCCAGGTCGTCGGGTCGACCCAGCTGCCGCCGTTGGAGGCAAGCCACTCCGCCGGGAAGCTGAACCCGATGTAGAGCTTCTCGCCCGGCATGGTCAGGCCGTATCGGGTACCTTCCTCGGTGAGGGCGGCGGCGAGGTCCACCAGATCGGCGTAGGTCTGGGGCGGCTTGAGCCCCTTCTGCTCCCGCAGGTCGCGGCGCTCCGCGATGTAGATGCCGCCCATCGCGTGCGTCACGCCGTAGTACCGACCGTCGAAGTACTGGAGCTTCTGCGTCGCCTCGTGGATGTCCTTCTCGCCGAGCGCCCGGATCAGCTCGTCCATCGGGCGGAGCAGTCCCTTGGTGTAGAGCGAGGCCGTCATGAAGGGGTTCAGGTGGGTGAGATCGGGCGGGCTGCCGGCCGCGATCGCCGCCAGGAGCTTCGTGTTGAGGTCGCCCCAGGCGAGCGGCTGCTGCCTCACCTTGAAGCCCGGAAACCTCCGCTCGAACTCGGCGATGCTCCCCTCCTGGACGGTCTTGACGGTCTGCGGCTCGACCTCGGTATGCCAGACCTGAAGCTCACGGACCTGCTGGCCGAGCACCGCCGGCCCGCGACCGAGGAGTGCCAGGCCGGCGGCTGTCGCCGTCGTCCCCGTGAGGAATTGCCGGCGGGAGAGCCGCGGAGCCAGGGTGCGGGGCCGCGGGCGGCCGATTTGATTCTTCATGCTCTCAACTCCGGCGTCTCGGCGGGCCTCGTGGCGCGCTCGACGTGCTGGGCTTCGTCCGGGAAGTCGCGCCAAAAGTTACCACGCCGCCCCGAGCCTCACAAGACTCGGGGCGACACCGAGGACGGGCGGAGGGAACTGCCGCACTCCGACGGACACGGGTGCCCGGCCAACTTTACCAAGGCGCGGGGCAATGATTTTTGTCGCGGGGTCTGGGAGAGTTGCCCCGTCGACCTCTTCCAGCTTCGTTCCCGACCACGAGTCCTAGGTGACTGAAGCATTCCAGGAGCCAAGTCGGCGCCTCTCGCATCGAAATGACGGTCGATCGAAGGGTACACGCGACACTGACGGCCTTCCGACGCGGTGATTCTGCCCAACTGCGACCGGACGCCGCGGAGAGATGTTCCTGCCGACGGGAGACCATTCATGGCATCAATAGGTTCACCTATCAATAGGTGATAGAAAAGTACTTGACACCACCCCGTAGAGCGAGATAGGGTCGCCGCGTCGTCAGAAAAATTCTGACAGCTGCCTCCAGGCCGACTCTCTGTCAGACGGACAGCGTCGTCGAGCACGCTCGAGTCCTCCGGGCGCTTGGCTGATGGTCTCCCGGAAGCAGGGGAAGGAGTCCATTGTGAAGAACGGCAGTCTCTTCAGGGGTTCGGTTGCGAGCGTCTCGGCACTCGTCTTAATTTTTCCGGCGCTCAGCCTTGGGGGACCCACCACCACGATCCAGCCGCCGGCGGCGCGGACTTCGGCGACGAGCCGTCCACCAGCGGAGAACGCGGCCGACCGTGCCGGCGAACCATTGGCGCCCTTCGACCGAGTCGAAGTCGGGCTCACGCCCGAGCTTAGCCGGGATGCGGCCGCCCGCCGGCCGGCGGTGTACGGCAAGCTGCCGCTTATCTTCGAAGCCAACCGGGGCCAAACAGACAGCCGGGTGAAATTCCTGTCCCGCGGGAACGGCTACACCCTGTTTTTGACCGCGACGGAAACGGTGCTGGCCCTCGCAGGGCGAAGGTCGAGCGTAGCGGGAAACAGATTCCGTGGGCCAAGGCCTGATGCGACCATGCCAGCAGAGACCGAGAGTGGTCTCGTCAGAATGCAGTTCATTGGCGCCAACCCCGAGCCGAGCGTAACCGGGCTGGAGGAGTTGCCGGGTAAGGCCAACTACTTCATCGGGAGGGACCCGACGAAGTGGCGCACGAACGTCCCCACCTACGCTCGTGTCGAGTACCGAGACATCTATCCCGGCGTGAACCTAGTCTACTTCGGCGACCAGCGCCAACTGGAGTACGACTTTGTCGTGCGCCCCGGGGCTAGCCCCGAGGCGATCACGCTCGGCTTCCAGGGAGCCGACAAGCTGGAAGTGGATGCCCAGGGTGACCTAGTGCTGCATACGGCCGTCGGCGCGATCCGCCAGCGAAGGCCATTCGTCTACCAGGAAGTCGGGGGCGCGCGCCGGGAGATCGCCGGCGGTTATGTGCTCAGAGGCGCGGGTAGGGTCGGCTTTCAGGTCGCAGCCTACGACAGGTCCCAGCCGCTGGTCATCGACCCGGTGCTCTCTTACGCTACCTACCTCGGGGGCAGCCGTAACGATAATGCGTTCGGGATCGCCGTCGACGCCTCGGGCAACGCCTACGTGACGGGGTACACCGTTTCCACCGACTTCCCGACGACGGCGGGGGCCTTCCAGCCGACCTTCGGCGGCGGCACCGGTACAGCTCTGTTTGGTACAGGCGACGCCTTTGTGGCGAAACTCAATGCCACTGGCTCCGGCCTCGTCTACTCCACCTACCTGGGGGGCAGCGGCGATGAGGGGGGCTACGGGATCGCCGTGGACGCCTCGGGCAACGCTTACGTGGCGGGGATCACCGACTCCACCGACTTCCCAACGACGGCCGGGGCCTTCCAGCCGACCTTCGGCGGCGGCTCCGGAGACGCCTTCGTGACGAAGCTTGCTCCCACTGGCTCGGCTCTCGCCTACTCCACCTACGTCGGGGGGAGTGCCTTGGACAGGGCGCGCGGGATCGCCGTGGACGCTCTGGGCAACGCTTACGTGACGGGGCTCACCGTCTCCACCGACTTCCCGACGACGGCGGGGGCCTTCCAGACCGGCTGCCCCGGCCCAAGTTGCGGCGCCGGCTTCGTGACGAAACTCAATCCCCCCGGCACCACCCTCGTCTACTCGACCTACCTCGGTGGAAATAACTCTACCGGGGGCACTGCCATTGCCGTGGACGCCGTGGGCAACGCCTCCGTGACGGGCTCTACCGCCGCGACCGACTTCCCGACGACGGCGGGGGCCCTCCAGACCAGCATCGGCGGCCCCGCTACCGATGCCTACGAAACGACGCTCAATCCCACCGGCTCCGGCCTCATCTACTCCACCTACCTCGGGGGCACTGACGAGGAGGACGGATTCGCCATCGCCGGGGACGCCTCGGGCAACGTCTACGTGACGGGCCGTACCAGGTCCACCAACTTCCCGACGACGGCGGGGGCCTTCCAGCCGACCTTCGGCGGCGGCATTGAACACGCCTTCGTGACGAAGCTGAATCCCACTAGCTCCGCTGTCGCCTACTCCACCTTCCTCGGCGGGAGTTTTGCTGAACAAGGCACGGGCATTGTCGTGGACGCGTCGGGCAATGCCTACGTGGCGGTGCGCACCGAATCCACCGACTTCCCGACGACGGCGGGGGCCTTCCAGCCGACCTTCGGAGGCTCCGAGGATGCCGCCGTGACGGAGCTCAATCCCAGCGGTTCAGCGCTCGTCTACTCCGCCTACCTCGGGGGGAGTAACAGCGACGTGGCGTACGGGATCGCCGTGGACGCCTCGGGCGACGCCTACGTGGCGGGAATCACCGCCTCCGCCAACTTCCCGACGACGGCGGGTGCCTTCCAGACCACTCGCGGCGGAGGCGATTTCGACGCCTTCGTTGCCAAGGTCTCTCCGAACACTCCCGCGGGGACCAACGTGAGTGTGTCGGCGGGCAACGGTGTGACTGTGACCTTCACGGCAGTCGCCTCCCCCGGTGAGACGGCAGCCCCCACGAGTAGCACGGGGCCAACCCCGCCGGCTGGATTTACCGTCGGCACCCCACCGACCTACTACAACATCCAAACGACGGCGACCTACGGTCCGCCCGTGAGCGTCTGCATCACCTACAATCCTGCGCAGTTCGGCGATCCGAGCATGCTCCATCTGTTCCATTTCGAGAATAACGCGTGGGTCGACGTCACGACCTCGATCGACACGAGTAAACATGTCATCTGTGGCACCGTGAATTCGCTTTCGCCTTTTGCGATCTTCCAGAAGCTGCCACCACCGACCGATATGGCCATCAGTAAAGGCGGCCCGAGCAGAGTAAGCTCCGGCTCAAATCTCACCTACGGCATCGGGGTCGTAAACCTTGGACCAAATACCGCGAGCGGAGTCGTGGTAACGGACCGCGTTCCAGCTGGAACCAGCTTTGTCAGCGCTCAGTTCGCCAAAGGAAGCTGCACCGTCAGTGGCGGCACCGTGAGCTGCACGATGAGCCAGCCGGGAACCCCATGCGCCTTCAGCAACGGGACCGTCACCTGTGATATCGGCACGTTGTCGCCATATACCCCCGCCAATCCTGCCGGGGCTGGAGTACAGCTTGTGGTCAACGTAACGGCACCTCGCGGCGCCACGATCACAAACACGGCGACCGTGAGCGCGTCGAACCCTGATCCTAACCAAGCGAACGACTCGTCCACCGCCACGACCTCGGTCAGATGAATCATGTGTCCGCCGGCGGGGAAGGATGGGCCGCGGTGAGCATGGCCCCCGCGGCCGGGACGAGCTGCGCCGTGCCGCGCGATCAGCACCCGATGCCGGGGCCCGCGACCGTTCGTCCTCCGTCTAAACTCCAGGGCCTGCACGCGGCGACCCGCCCAGCTGGCGCGGTTGTGAAGGGGCGCGTCCAGCAGGACTAGAACCAAGACGACGGACCCCTATTCGCTGCTTGTGCCGACCAACGCCACGATTGTGGGCAATGTCCTCGTCATGGTCGGCGCGGGGTGTGCTCGTCCTCTCGAGCGTGACGGGGGGTGGCGTGACCTCCTGGCAGAAGGCCGCCGGCTCAGCCTTCAACTCCAACATCGAGATCTGGTACGGCGTAGTCAGTACCTCGAGCGCGGGGGTCACCATCGCGGTCACCGCAACGCCGCCATGCCCCACGAATGGGACCCAGTTTTTTGCGAACGTGACGGAGTGGAGCGGGCTCGTCGGCACCCAGTCTCAGCTCTTGGACACCGCGACGGCCATGCACGGGTCGCCGAGCTCAGCGTCCGCCCCCTCGATCACGACACTGAACGCCGCCGATCTCGTCATCTTTGGGGTGTCAGAAAATGCGGGCTCCGGAATCGGGACGCTCGGCGCCCCCTGGACGGCGATGGCGACGATCTCGACTGGATCCCAAATTTGGAGCAACTCGCATCCTCCTGGTATCAAGTCGTCTCGGCGACCGGAACCTTCAACCCCTCGGTGACTGTCACGGCCGCCTGGGACGCGGCGATCGCGTCGTTCAAGGTCACGCTCACGACGCCGACCGTGTCGCCCCCGGTCGACGACGGCGCGAACCACCTCTACATCGGGGGCTCTGACGGCAAGGTGCACCAGCTCGACGTCGCGACCGGCACGGACCAGAAGCAAGTGACGATCCCCGGCACCGGGACGCCCCAGGTCGGTGCCCCCGTCTTCGACTATGTGCGGGGCGCGATCTACGTCGGCGCCACCGACGGCCACCTCTACTCCTTCGCGACGCCCTTCTAGGGACAACGTCAGGCACGCAGCGGGTCGAGACGCCTTCTAAAGGTGACCGTCGTCGGCCTGGGCGCGAGGGTCGTCGCCGAGCGCACCGAGGGGATCTGCCCGCTGCGGCCCGCGAGTGCGCCTACGACCTGCGGGATCTCTCCACGCTGGCCTCTCCTTGAGAGGCGGGCGCCCACGCGCCGCACTTTCACGCTTCTGTCTCCGAACGGCAGACCTCTCAGCGGATGACGTTCCCCGTCGCCACGGTCGGGATGGGGAGTGCGACGGCGGAGGGGGCGGCCGGCAGCCTAAGGGCGAGTGGACGAGCTCGGGCGAAACGGGGGACCGGTGACGATCGCGACGTTGCCAGTGAGCCTGGCCCTCCATCACCTCGCACCGTCGGGCCGGGCTCTCGACGGTGACGATCCCCCTCGACGGCCGTCCCGTCGACCGGGCTCACTAGGCTACCCTCGCTGTGGGAAGAAGCGGCGCCGCGGCCGCCTCGAGGTACGACCCGAACACGCCGGTTGGGGGCTCTAGGGCGGTGTCGGGGAAGCCGGTGTTCGTCCTGAACGCACCGAGATCGACGGGGTCACCGCGAGCCGTCGGCGGAAGAGCCCTTGCCAATCAGGAGCTTGCCATGGACACAGACGGCCCCGGTCTCCACGCTGATAGAGCGCGGCAGTTTGCCCGCCGAGTGCGCGGGGCCACGCTCCGAACCCCCGCGAAGGCGCATCGCCCGGCTCCGCCGGGAGCCGGGCGGTTCGGGCGCCTGGCGTCACTTGCCGGGTCGAGGGATCTGGGGTAGGCTCGTCGCCACCCTGCGGCAAGGGGGCCGGCGCGGGGGCCGGAGCGCATGAGGCTCAAGGTCGAGGTGGTCGAAGCGCTGATGAAGGAGCGGCCCGCCGGCACGACGCTGGAGGACGCGCTCGGCGTGTTCGAGGTCTTCGCCAGCGGCACGCTCAGCGACGAGGTCTATATTCTCGACGACGTCAGTGGCAAGCGGATCGCGATCGCGCCCGCCGCGCTTCGTGACCGGTACCGCCGGGGGTGACCCATGGCCATCATCACCATCTCCCACCAGATGGGAACCGGCGGGCCGGAGATCGGAATGGCGCTCGCGAAGCGGCTCGACTACCGGTACGTCGACCAGGACCTGATCTCCGACGCCGCCCGACGCTACGGGTGCGTCGAGGAGAGGCTGTCCCATCTCGACGAGTCCAAGCCGTCGCTGTTCGAGCGCTTCGACGTGGAGACCCGGCGGTACATCACGGTCATCCAGACGGCGCTCCTCGAGTTCGCCGAGACCGACGATATCGTCCTGATGGGCCGCGGGGGGCAGTGGCTCTTGCGCGGGATTCCGCACGTTCTGCGCGTGCGGATCACCGAGCGGTTCGAGCCGCGCGTCCGGAACTGGGTCCGCCGCACAGCTGAGCTGACCGGCGAGACGCCGAACCAGCGGGCGGCCACTGAGTTCGTCCGGCGCGACGACAACGACCGCGCGGGCCGCATGAAGTACCTCTACGAGGTCGACATCTCGGACCCGGCCCTCTACGACGTCACCCTCAACGCCGAGAAGGTGTCACTCGACGCCGCCGTCCAGCTGATCGAGGGGCTCGTGCGCCGGCCCGAGTTCCACACGACGGACACCGCCCGTGAGATCGTGGCCTCCCGCACGCTCGCCTCGCGGGTGCAGGTAGCCCTGGCAACGCATCCGGAGACGCGCAAGCACCGGATCACCGTTGAGGCCACGGAGGGGGTCGTCACCCTCGAGGGCGCCACCGGGGCGCTCGACCACGCGGTCGGGGTCGCCCGAAGCGTGCCGGGAGTCCGCGCCGTCAGGACGCGGCAGGTGGAGATTCCGCCGATCCCCCCGTTCGTCGCCTAAGGCTCGGGCACGGATCGCCCGCTGTCGGCAGGCTCCGGCACGAGGGCGCCGCGTAGATGGTTCCGATCCGCCCGGGTGAACCCTGGGTGCCGAGCCCCGAGCCTCCCGTTTTAGTCGTCGGAGGGTCTGGGCGGAGACGTTCCTCTCGATTGACCGGCCGTCGTGTGGCCACGGGTCCTCCGCCACGCCAGCGCCGGTGGGCATCGGCTCCGACCCGCATCACGCGCCCCCGGATCCGGCGGCGACGGATCAGAACGGCCCGCCCGCGAGCATAAGCCTTTCCCGGCCGTCGTCCTATATGCGATGATGCCCCCGAGCGGTTCGAGCGCGCCCGGTTCGGGCAGGGGAGAGAATGCGTTCGGTCGACGACCTAGCCGCCCAGCTGCTGAGACGGGGGAAGCGTCTGCGCATCAAGGCCAGAGGCGGGAGCATGGTGCCGTTCCTCCGGGACGGCGATGTGGCGCTCGTCACCCCGACGGCGGGGAGCGAGGTCGGCGTGGGCGACGTCGTCTGCTACGAGATGCCACCGGGCCGACTCTATCTCCATCGTGTCATCGCGCGCGACCGGGACCGCGTCGTGGCCAAGGGGGACGCGCTCCCGTTCACCGAGGTCGTTGAGCGGGTGCAGCTCCTGGGCACAGTGGTCGCCATCGAGCGTCACGGCCGGGTCAGGCGCCTCGATACGCGGACGGCCCAATGGCGGAACCGGGCGATCGCCTCCCTCTCTCCCGCTCTGCCGCGGGCCCTCGCGCTCGCCGGCCGACTCAGGCGCCTCTGGCGCGTCGCCTTCCGTGGCTGAGCTCTGCCTCGGGATCGCGGGCCTCCGTACCGCGGTCGTCACGCCGGATCCGGACCTTGCGGGCATCGTCCGCGGCCGGTTCACGGGGTTTGTCTCGTCAGGACCCGCCGACTGGCGTCTCGAAATCAGCCGGCCGCCGGGACGGCTCCCGTCTGCCGGCGACGTCGTCGTGCGGCCGGACGGAGGCCCCACCCGCTTCAGCGTGCAGCGTCGTGACTTCGCGGGCACCGTCGATGTCGGAGCGCGCAGGGCGGACGTCACGCTGACCCCGGACGACGTCTCCCTCGAGAGCTTCGTCCGGATCCTCTACTCCCTGGCGCTCGTCGAGGCGCACGGGCTGGTCGTGCACGCCGCCAGCCTCATCCGGGACGGCGGGGCGTATCTGTTCTGCGGGCCGTCGGGGAGCGGCAAGACGACCGTCGCGCGACTCTCCCCGGACGCGACCCTGCTCAGCGACGAGTTGTCTATCGTGCGAACGACCGGGGGGCCCGCCGTCTGTTTCGGCACTCCGTTCCGGGGAGAGCTCGCGCTCGCGGGAGCGGATCGCGCCGCCCGGCTCGTCGGGATCTACTTCCTCCGTCATGGCGACCGACACGCCGTCCTGGCCCTGCGGCCCCGGCAGGCCCTCGCGCGGCTGCTCCCGAACGTCCTGTTCTTCGCCCGGGAAGCGGACATCACGGCAGCGGTCTTTCGGATCGCGACGGGCCTGGTCGACGCCGTCCCGTGCTTCGATCTCTCGTTTCGGCCTGACCCGGGTTTCTGGGAGGTGATCCGGAATGCCTGAGACGTATCTGACGCAGAGCCCCCGCGTCGCGTGGCGGGTCTACGACGGCGAGGCCGTCGTCCTCTCCCCGGATGACAGCACGCTGAACACCCTGAACTCGGTGGGGACGTTGATCTGGGAATCGGCGGACGGCATGACCCCGGTGAGCGCGATCGTCGCCCGGATCTGCGAGGAGTTCGCGGTGGACCCGGAGCGGGCCGGGCGGGACACGCTGGCCTTCATCGCGACGCTCCGGGTGCGCGGGCTCGTGACGGTGTCGGAGACGATTCCGCAGGCGCGGTAAGCGCAAGGAGGGACCATGGAGACGCGAGACGAGCGCAACGGGGACACGCGCGCAGGGCAGAGCGGTAAACGGACGTACGAGCCGCCGGAGATCCTGAGCCAGGAGGTCTTCGAGACCACGGCACTCGCGTGCAAGAAGCTCGCCGGGACGACGGGGCAGTGCAACTCCTTCCCGAAGTCCTGAGGGCGCCGCGTGATGCTGGCTCCGGCAGACTGGCTGTTCCGGACGAGCGTGGCGCGGCACATCCCGCTCTCCGTCCACATCGACCTCACCATGCGCTGCAACGAGCACTGCATCCACTGCTACCGGGTGATCGAGCGGCGGCCGGAGCTGACGACGAGTGAGCTCACGGCGCTCCTGGACGCCTTGGCGCGCGCCGGAACGCTCTATCTCACGTTCAGCGGCGGCGAGGTCTTCCTGAGAAAGGATCTCATCGAGCTGGTCGCGCACGCGCGTTGCCGACGCTTCGACGTGCGGCTGAAGTCCAACGCGCTCCTGGTCACGCCGGAAACGGCGGCGCGCCTCCGGGCGCTCGCCGTGCGCCAGGTGGACGTCAGCATCTACAGCGCCGATCCCGCCGTCCACGACGGCATCACCAAGATTCCGGGCTCGCTCGAACGATCGCTGGCGGGGGCCGCCTTGCTCCGCGACGCCGGAATTACCGTCAGGCTCAACTGCCCGCTCATGAAGCAGAACGTGGCGCAGTATAAAGAGGTCCGCGCACTCGCCGAGGGTCTCGGGGTCCGGTGCGGCTTCGACCCGATGATCACCGCGAAGAACGATGGAGACATGTCGCCCGTCGCGCTCAGAATCACCAGGAAGGATCTCCAGACGGTCCTCGAGGATCCAGCGCTGAACCCCGATCTCGGAAGGCCGGCTCCTGCCGGGATCCCACCCGTCCGCACGGATCTCGACGCGGTCCCCTGCGGCGCCTCCCACAACGCCTGCTACATCAGCGCGTACGGAGACGTGATGCCGTGCGTCGCGATGCCGATCGCCTGCGGCAACGTGCGCGACGAGCCTTTTGAGGAGATCTGGCACCGCTCGCCGCAGATGCTCCGGGTCCGCGCGATCCGCATCCGCGACCTCCACACGTGCGCGGCGTGCGCGGCCTCCCAATTCTGCACCCGCTGCCCCGGGCAGGCTCTGGTCGAGACCGGAGACCTCCGCGGCCCCTCGCCGGCGAGCTGCGAACATACCCTTGCGCGGGCGCAGGCGGCCGGGAGCTCTGCCGTACCGGCCTCCATGTTGCGGGCTGGATGAGTCGGGGTCAGCAGGGGAGGCGTCGGCTCGTTACGACGGCGCGCCCGGGCAGGCCCTGGGCCGCGCGTGGTGCTGGCTCGCGAGCCACGCGAGGGTCCGGAGCCTGGTGGGTTCTCGCCGGTGTCGAGTCGCCTCACCGACGCGCCCCCGCCTCTACCCGTGTCCATCCTTGATCTTGGGACCCCAGGCTCGCCCCGTCGACGCGGCGAAGGCGCGGCGCCGGCACTCGGTTTCGGCTCGGGGCGAAGACGCCCCACGCCGTATCGTCCGCGGCTCGGGAGGGTTCAGCCGTCTCTTGCCGAGAGTATGGCGGGTCAGCAGGTCCTGGGCGCAGTCGACGACTCTCGAAGTGCGCTGAGGGCAAGGGGCTCTCCGCGATTGGGTCGACGGGACTGGCGGTGGCCGAAGCGCCCTCCCCATCCGCCGCCTCCCTCAGCCCAGACCTCCTCAGCCCACGCCGTCGACTCGCTGCCGGAGCAGATCGGCTGCCTCCCCCCTTGTATCTCTCAGACGAAGGCCAGCGTTAAGCTGGCCCGGGTGAAGGTGGACGGGAGCCCGTTCCTCCCTAGGTCTACGAGGACCGTCTCTGAGCTCGGCGCCCCGCCGGGTGCTCGGTCTCGCGTGGCGCCGCCGTCTCGGGCATCCAGCTCCGCCTCGGACCTGACCGGCGGGGGAACCCACAGCCAGGCGGGTGAAGCCGGCTGAGCTTCCCGAAAGCGAGGGGTCGAGCGCGGCTCCGAGACGGAGTCAGGGTCGCGTCACCAGCCGAGCCGCGACCCTCGCCAGAAGGACTTGAGCCCGTACTACGAGCGAGACACCCCGCCGGAGCCGGGTCCGCACGGGATGGGCGACGCCGGGTTCGCCGTACCGATATTTGAGAAACGCCGGTGACGGGAGAAAGACGTCTCTCAGCCAGCGCCACTTCTTCGAACGTGGTCTGGTGATCAGCAAGAGCAGATGCCCCAGTTCGGCCAGAGGCTTGTCCGTCACGACTCTCTCGAAAAAGCGATACCAGAGCCGTTCACCGACGGTGGAGGGAGCGAGGCGCCCGAGGGCCAGGTCCGGAACGGCGATGCCCGTATAGTGCGTCGACGCAAAGGACAGGCCGTGATAGAGCGGGACCTTTAGGTGGCAGCGGGACGCCTCGTCCGCGACGACGTCCCAGTCCACCTCCTCCTTGGCCAGGATCAACGCAATGTCTCGACCGAACTGCGGGGAGAGACAGGCTCGGTGGACAACGCTGTACGCACTCAGATAGACGAGGAGGTCGTTCACGCCGAGGCCTTTGACGGGGATACCCTGGAGCTCTCTTCGAACCGCTCGTTGCCAGAGGGCGGTCTGGTCGTCGGCATACCACACCGTCGTGACGATATCCAGCGCCAGCGTGTGGTCCGGATCCATGTACGCCGGATTGCCGTCGATGACGGGGCGGTAGCCCAGCCGCGTGAGGAGGCGATCAAGGGCCGCCAGGTCTCCTTCATGAACCAAGAGGTCAGCATCGCCCAGCCGTCGGGCGCCGAGGACGCCATAGACGCGGGGGATCAGGTCGGCGCCCTTGAGCAGGATGCCGTCGATTCCCTCCTTCCGCATCTGGCTCAGCACGGCGCGCAACTTTTCGAATTTGACCTTATTCTCGGAACTGATCCGGGAATATTCCGTGAAGTGTCGCTCGAAGTGTCGCTCAATGTCGGTGATGATCATCCGTCTCGTTCCGGCTGAAGCGCCGCCCGGTCCAACAGACGCTCTCGCACCTTCCAGGACAGGAGCAGGGCGCCAGAGACGAGGAATCTCCCAGCGAGATAGCCTGCGAGCTCGGCGGAGCCGGGTTCACCCAAGACCGGCACGCGCTTGAGCCGGAAGGGATCATCTCCACGATTCACCCCGCCCAGGTCCACCGTGAACGCGACGTCGAACTCTGCCTCTCGGACGACCTCTCTGACACGGGCGTCATTGGCTCCGTGTGGGTAGCAGAATGCGCTCACCCGTTGGCCCAGCGCATCTTCAAGCGTCAGCTTCGAGCCCAGGACTTCCTGCCGGAGGCGGGTCGTGGAGAGCCGGGTGAGGACTGGGTGGGTGTGCGTGTGGCAGCCAATCGTGTGCCCGGCCTTCGTCAGCGCGAGAAGCGTGCTGCGCCCGGGGCCTACTACGTCCGGACCCCTGTCGGCGAGGCCCGCGGAGAGGGGGAAAAAGGTGGCAGGGAACTTAAGTGAGTCGAGGACCGGAACGGCGTTCTCGAGTTGCTCGTCGTAACAGTGGTCGAAGGTCAGTACCGCGGCGGGGCGGGAGGGCAGGGGAGAGCCGTGGAGCCAGTCCGTGAACTGCGGCATGGAGACCACGGAGTACCCGCGCGCCGAGAGGGCGGCCATCTGGTCGACGAACCGCTCACGGGTTCTCACCCGGTGATAACAGAGGACGACAACGTGAGCCGATCTAAAAGTGGCGGTCACGTCCGCCAGGACGCGTAACAGGCGAGGGGCCGTGTTCCGGATCTGCCCCGGGAGGTCCCGACGGATCTCTCGAAAGAGAAACCTGGTTACCTCGAAGGCGGCGTCGAAGGACGAGGAGTGCTCGTCGGGCGCTCGCCGGTCGCCGAGATCGTGGGACATCCTGTCCATCTCGCGGGCGCCTCGCGCGCGATCAGGAGGTCAAGGTCGCTCGCAGGCCCGAGGGCCGGCTCGAGGACCTCGGCGAGGGCCGGCCTCTCAAGGGGATGGCAGGAATGCCGACCGTGCCGAAGCGACCCCGCAGCCGACCGAGTTCCAGGAGCTGCACCGGGCGCTCGACCCCGGAGCGCGGCTTGAGCACACGGCGGACCTCGGAGGTCACCGGCTGATGGGCAGGGGCCCGCGGGACGGTCGGGACCCGCGCCACGCGGGCAGACCCGGTTGGCCGACAACGGGGCGGTCCGACACGGGACCCGGGCGGGGATGACGGGTGGGCGCGCGCCCTGCGCGGCGGCTCGTGCGTGCTCGCAGTTTGCCGTTGGAGGGGCCGTAGAGATCGCGGCCGCCTCCCGGGCCCCGTCTCCGCCCGGCGGTCAGGTGAAGCCTCCACCGCCGTCCAGGACTGTCTGGAGCATGCTTCCTCCCCGGATCCTGATTCTGACCCGCTCCCCCCCGCCTCAGGAGCTGGGTGACGAGCTCCTCGACGACACCGATCTCCCGTCGGTCTGCTGCCATCATTTAGCCAGCATTATACGGGCGTGAAATGTCGCGTGAGCCTGAACATTGCGCGAGGATCAGATGGGTGGGCGGGAGTCTGGGTCAGCCCTGCCATTCCTCACTTTCCCGTCTCCAGAACAACGTAGTTCTGGTCGGGCACCGGGCCGTCGAGCGAGAGCTGGAGCCGCCTAGTCAGAATGGAGTGACCGGCTCCATCGCAGATCGTAGATTACGCTGCGATGGGGTCCACCGTAGGGCAGAGCTACATGCGAAAGGAGCCGGTCACCATGAAGAATACACGATTCGTCGGACTCGATGTTCATGCCGCAACGATCGCAGAGGCCCGGGGGCGAGGTCCGGTCGTTGGGAACCCGCCGTGGTGCCCGCCGGGGGGCGCTGCCCGTGGCGGAGGAGGAACTTCTGCAGCCGGTGCCGGGCGCGGAGCTGATCCTGCTCGCCCGGGGTCGTGCTGCGTGGTGCAGGGTCCGGCCACGGGGAACCTGGCCAGGACCGGGACTCGAGGGCCGCAGCGGAGAGGCTCGGACCTTACCAGTCCGCCGGCCCGACTGATCTCCGGTTGCCCCGTCGAGTTCCCTCTCGATCCCTGGGTTCAATTCCGGACCGATCACGCGACGAGCGGCGAGAGCCCAGGGATCTGATCATTTTGATCCCTCGAGACTCTTCGGAGGCGAGCGAACCTTGGATGGCTGCCGAGTCCGGCCGTGCCGGAGCGCATCGCTCCACCGTCGAGCTTACCGCGCTCTCAGCTCACGACCTGCCGAGGTCTCCGTCGACCGGCGGGTGCGCGGCTTCGAGGTGACGGCCTCCCGTCACTGAGACAGCGTGAAGCTGCCCCAGTCCACGGGCCGACCGTTCAGCGAGACTTGGACCTTCCACTCTCCGGCGAGGGTATTCTGTGTGATGAAGGTGCCCGCGACCGGGAGCTGGGCGAGGACGAGGGTTTCTCCCGGCGCCCCTTGACTCGCCGGGGTCACCGCCAGTTGACGTCCCTGGAACTCCACCGTCGGCGATTCGAGCTCGGCCCCAGGGGTCGCGAAGGGTACGGCGAGCGCCTGATAGACACTTCCATCCGGTGCCAGGAAAGTCAGTTGCTCGAGGTATGCGCCCGCTACTCCGCTCCAGATGACGCACACGTAGAGAGCCCTCAGCTGCGCGAGGAGGAACTGCGGATCCTGCGGCCGGCAGGCCGTCTCCCCGGTCTGGCCGAAGAAGACCTCTTTCACAAACGACGCATTCCCGCCGGGGCCGGGCGAAGCAGGCCCGCCCGTTGGCGGCGCACCGGTCCCCCCGCCTCCCAGCGACATCTGGTGTCCGGGAGCGGTCGCGCCCGGGGTCGTCTCGTCCCGGACGTCCCTGGCGAACGCGACCAGGTGCGTGGAGCGTGGTGACTCGCCCGCACTGGGGATGGGCGTTAGGGCGAGGCCGGCACCCTCGGGCGCTGAGCCGCGGGCCGCCCGAGGCGCCTCGGCGGGGTCGATCGGATCCAGCGCGTCCGGCGCGGTCGGCCGGTAGCCTCGTATCGCGAAGGAATCCGGGCGGTCCGCGGCGGCCCCGTCCGATTTCTGGGCCCCGCCCGGTACGGGGACGGGAGTCCCGGACTGATCACGTGGAAGGTTCCCCTGGATCGCGGCCGAGGCGGAGATGAGCAGGAGGCCGGCGACCACGGTACAGAACAGGCTTCTGACGACGTCCATCGCCTTCTCTAAAACGGCGTCGGGAAGGCGTAGATGTGGCCGTCGCTGGCCCCCACGTAGATGCGGTTGAGCGCTCCATCGAAGCCCGGACTGCCGACGGTGGGCGTCCCGGGAACGATCGTCACCTGCTTCGAGTCGGTGCCGTTGCTGACTTGGAGCTGGTGCACCTTCCCGTCGGAGGCCCCGATGTAGAGGAACGTATTCGTGCCGTCAACGACCGGGGCCGAGACGCTCGCCGGCGTCCCCGAGGGCTGCACCGTCCAGTTTTGGCTGAACGTCAACGTCGAGAAGTTGAAGGAGACCGACTGCACATGGTTGCCATACGTGAAGATGATCGTGTCGGGACTGGTGCCGACCGACCAGGGGAAGCCGATGATCGTGTTGGTCCCGGTGCACACTGTCGCGGTCGGGCATGTGTAAACGGTGCCGTCGCTCACGCGGATCGCCTTCAGGCCCCCCGCATTGGTCCCCACGTAGACGAAGCTTCCGTCCGCGTTCGGCGAGGGGGAGCTGTCGATGTCGCCGAGGCTCCAGGTGGCGGTGCCACTGGCGGCGGTCCCGTTCAACAGGTTGATCTTCCACAGGCTCGGCTGGGTGTTTCCGTTCGAGCGACTCGTCACCCAGAGGACCATGTTGGTGTAGTCCACGTAGGGCGTGGACGAGACGTAGTCCATGCCGGGGCTGGAGGGACTGAACGTCCACAGGAGGCCTCCGCCTGGAACGCTGGTGGCAAGTGGAGGGCAGTTCCCGCCGAAGCCGGCTGTGGTGGTCACGCTGGTGGTGCCGCCGTTCAGCGCGTAGACCTGACCGTTGCTCGTCGTGGGGTTGCCCAAGTTGTAGCTGCCGCCGTAGCTCCCGACGAAGACGACGTCGGTCGTCGCTCCGCAGATCGACTGTGCGCTGACCGCCTTGAGCCAGACCGACGCCGCGCCCTGGAGCCCTGCGGGATACTGGCTCGGCGTGGTGGAGTTTACGTAATTCCAAGTGCTCGTCCACAGAAGGGCGCCCGTGGTCGTGTTCACGGCATAGACGTTGGGGGTCTGCCCCCCCGTCCCCGAGGTGACGTAGGCGACGTTCACCTGGGGGCTCGTCGCGGAGAGGGCCGCCGGAATAACCGGGGGCTGCGCCTGGATCGCTCCCTGCGTCTGATAGGTGAAGACCTGCGCGGCACTCGACGCGCTCATGCCGCGGATTATTGCGTCGTTCGAGCCCGCGATCACGACGTCGTTGGGGTCAAGGCCTGGCGGAGCCATGCTGAACGCGCCCGTGGCGTAGCTCCACGTCGGGCTCCCCGAGGCCCCGCTCGTGGGCGTCGACACGATCGTCGAGCTTGCGAGGGAGTAGCACGTCGACGCGGCGCAGATGCCGGCGGTCGAGTTGGTGTCGCGCGCGAAGGCCTGGTAGTAGTAGGTCGTGCCGTTGGTGAGCGAGCCGCCCCCACAGCACGTATTGTTGTCGGTCCAGGTGGTGAGCCCCGTGGCGTCGTTCTTGACCACTAGCGAGCCATCCGCGAGGGTCGTGCCCTGCGTAGGGTTCGTGCCGTCGGCTGGGACCGACGTCGGAGCGCTGCCCGTCTTACGGAGGATCAGCGCGCCGGCGTAGTCGGGTGAGGTCCCAGGGAGCGTCCAGTAGAGGGTCACCTGGCCGTTCCCGGCGGTCGCGGCCAGATTCGTCACCGGCTGGAGGTAGCTCACCGCGAGCTGCGGCCGGTTGCCTGAGGTCGCGTCCTCCTTGGAGCTGAACGACGCCGTATACCCCGAGGAGGATTCGGTCTGGTCCTTGATCAGGGTTCCGTTGTTCGAGTAGGTGCCGTTGACCCACCCCTGGACGTCTGCCAGGATGTTCCAGGTGATCCGGACGCCGTTCGTGGTTCCGGTCGTGCTGGTGCCGGTGACGGTGGCGAAGTCGCCCCCTGCGCTCGTCCATGCGTTCGTCCCGTTATAGGTGTTCCAGGTCGCTCCGCTCCCCGCCGCTCCGGTCCCTTCGGTCCAGTTGCTGTTGGTGATCCGATACGCTCCGTAGGTACGGCTGCTGGTGGGCGCCGTGGACATGTACAGGGACAGGTTGCCGCTCTTGACCGCCGAGCCTGACGGGGGCAAGCTTCCGCCGCTCATGCGGACCAGGACCCGCCGGTTGGCGCTGCTGCTGGTTTTCACGGTGATGGGAGTCGTCGCGCCGTAGTTCGTGGTCGAGTTGGCTTGGTCGAGGTAGGTATCCCTCGACACGCTCGTGATGGTGACGGAGTGGACCGCCTCCGCCCGCGGAAGCAGCGAAGCGAGGAGGAGCAGCGCCGTCAGCGCCGCGCACGGCATGACCCGCGCGCGCCCCGCCCGCGTTTGCACTGACCCAAGAGGCCCAGCCCGGTGACTCAGAGCCCAGCGTTCTAGCATCATGATGCCCCAGAGGAGCAACCTCCATGCCAGGCCCGGGGACGCGGAAGTGCTTGTGAGGACGGCAGCTTAGACTGAGGAGTTGCCGTGGATCGCCCTTGATCCGTGTCAGATTGCGCCGACTCGTGACAAGACTGGGCGACTGGTGGTCCGTCCCCAACCCTTCGCCGGGCGAGCCCAAGACGTCTCCGCCAAACGCTCGAGAGCGATCTAGCGTTTGCCGGGCCGGTTCGGGGGCTCCACGGTGAAGGGAGCTCGCCGTCCTGGAAGGTTCCCTGTGGGGAGCCAGGAGGCCCGTTTGCTTGACCGTTCGGATCTCGACTCTGTCCGGGTGTCGGAGTTTGAGCCACTCCCCGACAGCGCTCGTGGTGCGGTGGGCGACGAAGGTCCTGACGCTCGGCGGGATGGGCCGGATCAGGTGCGCGGTCTCATCAAGGGCGTCAGACGCGAGTGTCGCCCTCGGTTCCAGGGCGGACCCGAGGAAGCGAAGGCTCAGTGTTCGCCGAAACCGCGGGCCGCCGGCTGCCGGGGCGTCGCTAAGCCACGTTCTCGGGCCGGTACGCGAGCTTTCCGGACCACCCCGTGGGCCGGCGTCGCCGACTGGCCGGAGGTCCGTGCGGCCCCGCTCGCGCGTCCGTGACCGAGGTCGAGCGGCGGGCGAGCCACGCCTCCTCACTCGGCCCCGCCGGCGTCCGCGCCGGGTTCGGCTCGGCGCTCGGCCTTCTCGGATCGCCCCGGTCGACTCCGTGTGGAGTCAGCGCGGGGGCGGCCCGTGCCGGGCGCAGCCTACCTCCGCCGGTTGCGGCGGGTCGTGGTCGAGACTCGGCAGGCCTGCCTCTCCCTGTTCCGCGCCCTGGCCGCCGAGAGCAGAGAGTCCCGCGGCTCGAGGGTCATCTGGGTGTATGCTGGGAGGGAGAGGAGTCGCCAACATGAGCCGAACTATAGTGGTCGTGCTTGCTCTCGCGGGGGTTCTCGCGGCGTTCGTGAGGCCCGTCTCCGCCCAGAACGTCACCTGCACCCAGGCGGGGACCCGAACGATCTGCAGCAACGGCCAGACGTTCTTCCAGCAGGGCAACCAGACCTTCGACACCCAGGGCCACGTCTGGACCAACCTCGGTAACCAGACCCTTGGAAGTCAGGGCGATCTCTACACGCGGAACGGCAACCAGGTCTTCGATAACCGGGGCAACGCCTGGGACGTCATCAACGGCCAGCAGGTGGGGCCAGACGGCAACAAGTGCGCCCAGGTCGGCACCCAGGTGTTCTGCGGGAGGTAGTCCGCCCGACCCCGACCCGCCGGGGCGGGTGAGGTGAGTCCGCCGCGCGCCGGGGACCGTGTCAGCGCGCCGGCAGGTCGGGGGCCTCGGCGACCCTCAACTCGAGCGTCTGCGTCGCCCGCTGCCGGATGATCTCGACCGAGACTCGCTTCCCGACGTCCGTCTCCGCAACGAGCCGCTGGAGGTGGTGGTAGTCCGAGACCGGCGTGCCGTCGTAGCTGACGATCACGTCGCTCTGGGCGAGGCCCGCGCTGGCCGCCGGGCTCCCCGCGTAGACCCGCCCCACGACGGCGCCGCGACTGCTCGGCGCGCCGAGCGAGCGGGCGAGCTCCTCCGTGAGCGGCTGGACCGAGACGCCGAGCCAGCCCCGCGTGACCCGGCCGCGCTCGACGAGCTGCGCGATGACGCGCTTAACCATGTTGACCGGGATCGCGAAGCCGATGCCCTGGCCGCTCGCGACGATCGCGGTGTTGATGCCGACGACCTCCCCGCGCAGGTTCACGAGGGGGCCGCCCGAGTTGCCGGGGTTGATCGACGCGTCGGTCTGGATGAAGTTCTCGTAGGCGGCGATGCCGACGTCGGAGCGGCCGGTCGCGCTGATGACCCCTACCGTCACCGTCTGGTCGAGGCCGAAGGGGTTGCCGATGGCGATCGCCCACTCGCCCACCCGGAGCGCGTCGGAGTCCCCGAGCGTCGCGACCGCGAGATCGCTCTCCGGCTCGAACCGGACGACGGCGAGGTCGGTCTTTGTATCCGTGCCGACGATATGGCCCGAGTACTCTCGCTTCGATCCGAGGCGGACGGTGACGCGGTCGGCTCCCTTGACGACGTGGAAGTTGGTGAGGACGTCGCCGCGCTTGTCGATGATCACGCCGGAGCCGAGGCTCGGCAGGCGGAACTCGCCGCCCCCGCCGGGTCGCCCCCCCCCGAAGAACCGCTCGAAGAACTCTCTGAAGGCCGGATCGTCGGAGAAGAGGCCGGGGTTCTGGGGCCCGGCGCGTCGGGCGATCTGCACGGTGCCCACGTTCACCACCGCCGGACGCACCCGTTGGGCCACCCCGACGAACGCGGCCTGAAGGCCGTCGACCGGAGAGGACGCGGGCGGAGCCGCCGGCGGGGGCGGGGGCGTCAGCAGGCCGCGTAGTGTAAAACCCCCTACCCCGGAGGCGAGGACGATCGCCAGGATCACGAGGGTACGCGCGGTCGGGATACGCATCGTGAGGGCCACTCCGGATCATAGGGATCGGGGCGCCCCGGTGTCAAGGAAGTGGCGCAAATTACGGGTTTTTTCTTGACTCTCGGCAAGCAAAGACGAGAAGATTATCTAAATGTCGCACGGGTGTTGGCAGGCCGCCTGGCAAAAGGCCCTCTGCGTGTGCCTTGTGTTCACGACCCTCCTCGCCCCGGGGACCGGCTTCGGGCAGATCCCGCAGCCGTCCGCGCCGGTTCTGACTCCCGTGCCTGCCACGCGCGGCGGCTCTGGGCCACAAATGCCCAGCGGGCCGTCGCTTCCGCCGCGGATCACCGCCGGCTCCGACTACCGCCTCGGCACTGGCGATACGGTCGAGGTCGTGCTCGCGGGGCGTGTCGAAGTCGCACGTCAGGTCGCGATGGTGAGCGCCGACGGCAACATCGCTGTTCCGCCGATCGGCGCGGTGCCCGTGGCCGGCCTGACCGTACTCGAGGCGCAGACGCGCATGACCGAGCTCGCCAAGCCCCTTTTCCGATACCTCGACCTCACCGTCAGCCTGATCGGCACCCGCTCCTTCGAGGTGACGGTGTCGGGGGAGGTCCAGCGGCCGGGCACGCTTGTCCTGTCC
>QHRX01000294.1 GCA_003221455.1 Candidatus Rokuibacteriota bacterium | reverse complement strand
ACGGCCGGATCGTCGTGTGGGCGAGTCGGAGCTGCCCAGGGTTCTTTTCACTGGCTTGGGGGTGGACGCCCTCCGCCTGGAGGTAGAGCAGAGCCAAGCGTAGGGCGAACGAGTAGGCGGTCTTCGTGCCATCATCGAGGAATAGCAATCCGCGGCGCACGGTCCCGCCGGCATCCACGAGAACGTCGTCGAAAGCCACTTGGTCGGTGTCCCGCAGTACGGGCGGCGGGCGCACTCCTCCTGACGAGCCTTCCCCGAACTTCATGACGGTGATGATGCGACGCTCGCGGGTGAGCACCGCGTGAAGCTGATCCGTCCCTGGCGGCACGGGGACATCGCGATAGATGTCGAGGCCGATGGCACGGGGTCGGGACCGGGCCAGAATTTCCAGCATCTGCGCGACGACGCGGTCGGACAGCGGCCAGCCGCTCTGAGCCTGTAGGTCGGATTCGGTGACGGTCACGAGCAGAATCCGCCGATCCGGCCCCGGATCGAAGGGCCGCAGGCGGATGTACCAGTCGTAGGCGGCGAGCTCGACGGATTCGAGAACCCCGACGCTTCGGAGGCCGAGAATCCCGGCGCCGGCGAGAACGACCACGAGTCCGGTGGCCGCTAGTTCAGATCTCGCGAGGTCGCGGAGGAACCGGATGATAACGCTCGAGGTTACAACCAATTGTTGATCAAAAGGAATGGCGACCAGAAGCCCGGGTGCTCATATCTCGGATCGGTGAGAATCTTCATCTGCGCGTGCCTGAGGGCAGTGGCTCTGGAGACCGACGACGATTCCTTGAGCTCGCGGTAAAACGCCGCCACGAGGTCTGCCGACACCCGGTCGTTGATGTCCCAGAGCGTCGCCAGGGCGCTGCGGGCTCCCGCCTTGACGGCGACGCCGGCGAGCCCCAGGGCGGCCCGGTCGTCCCCGGCGGCGGTGTCGCAGGCGCTCAAGGTCAAGAGATCGAGGGGGTCGTCACGGAACTTGAAGACCCCGATCAGGTCGTTCAGCCGGTCCATGGTCAGCTTGTCGTCGAAGGCCAGGAGGAACGTGTCCTTTACGTCACCGCCGAAGTGGCCGTGGGAGGCGACGTGGACGATCGTGAACGGTTCCTCCTTCAACTCCTTTTCCAGGCGGGCGACGACGAACTGCTGATTCACAAGGGTGGTGCTCTTGAACAGGGTGCGGAGGGCGTCGAGCTCGACCGTGACGTTCGGCAGCGCGGGGAATCCCTGGATAGCCTCCGTCACCCCGACCGCCAGCACCTTCATGTCTCGCCGATTGACCGGCCGCGGATCGGTCAGATTGAGTCCGGGGGTGATGGCCAGCGCGTACTTTTCCACCAGGAACTGCTTGCCGTCGTGCAGAGCCGCCATCGGAATTGTTCGCAGCGGCCCGTCGGGGACGAAGACCAGAGTCTCGATCCGTAGGGGGGCGAGGTCCGTCTCCAGCGGCCGGATCAACCATTCGTACAGTTGGCGCGCGTGCGGGAAGTACTCGCGCGTCGTCCGCTTTTCCAGCTTGCGACGCAGTTCCCGCACCTCACGCGTCAACCGTTCGGCACCGACCGGGACAGAGATCCGCTTCAACCCGGTGGGCAAGCTGACCAGCAGCTCCGTACGGTCCGGCAGGAGGATGGGGTACACGACGACCGCCGTCTGGGCCAGGACGTCGAGGCTCGTGATCTTCGAAAGCAGCGTATCGACGCAATCGTCCCGGAAGTAATCGCGAAGTTCGGCCGCCTTGAGGAGTTCGACCGCCTCCCGCGCCTCGATCAGGTACGGTCCAATCTGCGCGGCGTTCTGCAAGGACGCCGCCCGTTCAAGGAGAAGGTCAACCAACTCGAAGTACACGGGCCCCACCGACTCCCGGAACGGTGTCTGAACGCCGCCAAACCCCACCGACAGTTCCGCGCGAATCGATTGGAGTGTCTGGACGGCGTGCCGGTAGGCGGAAATGGCGTCATCGACGACGCCTAGCTTCCTCAGCACCCGCCCGGCTTGCCATTGCCAGCGGTAGAGCGACTCCGGGGCATTGACCTGCTGGGCCGCGAAGACCGCTTTGCGGGTC
>QHRX01000189.1 GCA_003221455.1 Candidatus Rokuibacteriota bacterium | reverse complement strand
CGGGCCAGGAACGGCACCGTGACAGGCGAATCCAGATCGAGCGGGAATTGATCTCGATCGATCAGCGCGTCCAGCGGGGACTCGACCTGCTCCTTGACAGGCGGGTCCCAGCCGAAGACCTCAAGACCAAGCTGGCGGCGGAGCAAGACCGAAAGGGCCTCCTCCGGGCCGAGCTGGACAGCCTAAACGTCCGGGCTCGCCTCGGATCGCTCGATGCCGCGGAAATCAAGCGCCATCTTGCCCAGCGAGCTGCCGACGTGAGGGGGCTCCTTTTCCGTCAGATCCCACAGGCCCGCCAGATGCTTCGAAAGCTCCTGGTGGACCGACTGACGTTCGAGCCGGTAGACGACGATGGCGGGAAGGGCTACCGTTTCAACGGCGCGGCGACGTACGGGCGTCTGCTCTCCGGTGAATTCTGTGCCACCAGCAATGGTGGCCCCAACGGGATTCGAACCCGTGTTCCAGCGCCGCCGCACGCTTTTGCCAGCGAATCGCATCCTTGCGGCGCAGCAGCCCTCGACGATCGAGAGGGGATAGAAACCCGGCCTGGTTGTCGGCCGGGCATCTGGAGCGATCGCTCTTGTCCTCATTCGGGGCAGGAGATCACCACTCCGTCAGGATTTCTATCTCATGACTAGGTAAAGCAGACTACGCTATTTCACCCTTGGATCTTTCCGGCTCCCCGCTTGCCGGTAGTGCTCCCCCGCCTCGGCCTGCCTGCCTTGCTGAGCGAGCGCCCGGCCGAAGTTGATGTGGGCGAGCGCATCGTCAGGATTGACACGCAGAGCCTGCTCGAAATGCGCGATCGCCTCGGCCAGCTTGCCCTGCTGCATCAGCGCAGTGCCCCAGTTAGTGTGGGCAAGGCCATAGTCAGGATTAATACGCAGAGCCTGCTCGAAATGCGCGATCGCCTCGGCCAGCTTGCCCTGCTGCACCAGCGCAGTGCCCCAGTTAGTCTGGGCAAGGCCATAGTCAGGATTGATACGCAGAGCCTGCTCGAAGTGCGCGATCGCCTCGGCCAGCTTCCCCTGCTGAGCAAGGGCCACGCCCCAGTTTGTGTGGGCTTCAGCGAGGTCAGGCTCGCGACCCGGAGACTGCTGGTGGGGGACCTTCGCCTCGGCCTGCCTGCCTAGCTGAGCGAGCGCCCGGCCCAAATTGCTGTGGGCGTCAGCGAGGTAAGGCTTGATGTGTACGGCCTGCCGGAAATGCTCGATCGCCTCGGCCAGCTGGCCTTGCTGCGCGAGCGCCGCGCCCCAGTTGTTGTGGGCTTCGGCATTGTCGGGGTTGAGGCGCAGAGCCTGCTGGTAATGCTCGATCGCCCCGGCCAGCTGGCCTTGCTGCGCGAGCGCCACGCCCCAGTTGTTGTGGGCTTCGGCATAGTAGGGCTTGACGCGCAGGGCCTGCTGGAAGTGCTCGATCGCCCCGGCAAACTTGCCCCGGTAAGCGAGCTCAAGTCCGAGGGCGGTGTGAGCGCGGGCTGAGTTGGGGTCAATCGTAGCGGCGTAGGTCCAAAGCCTGTCCGAGTCATACCAGACCTGGACCTGGTTCCAGGTGAGGACTCCCAACCCACCGACGACGCCTATGGCAATGCCGGCAAGCGCGAAAGTGGTCGGGGTCCCTATCGTCGACCTCCTCAAGGTTCGCCAGCAGCACAACAGGCCGGCACCGGCCAAGATCGCCCATCCAAGGCCTGCGAGGTACGTATATCGATCCGCAGCCATCTGCGGGCCGTTCTGAAAGATCCCGAGGACCGGCAGGAGAATCACGATGTACGCGAGCCACGCGGCGAGCAGGCCTGGCACTCGCTGCCGGAGGGCCAGCGTGACGACGGTGAGGGCCAGGACCACGGCATAGCTCAGGAGGAAGGGGGGCGCCCAGGGGTTCACGATGCCCAGCTCGTAGAGAGGCGAGAGGCTCACGGGGAGGAGCATTTTCCAGAGGTAGAAGCTCAAGCCGTACGCGGAGATCGCCAGTCTGCCCAGCACGCTCAGCTGATCCAGCAAGACCGTGCTCCGGAGGAGAAATTGCGCCTTGAATGCGATGACCGACGCCGCAGCGGCGAGCAGCACGAATGGGATTTTCTCCAGGTAGACCCGGCGCGCGGGCGCACTCCACCACCCCCGGGACCCGCCGAGGCGGCGGAGGGGATAGACGTCCAGGATCAACAGCACGACAGGAAGACTCACCGCCATCGACTTAGAAAGAAGCGCACCGCCGAACACGACGACGGACAGCCAGTACCACCCTCGGCCGTGCGTCTCCCGCTCGCAGGCCCGAAGGTAGACCAGGATTGTCAATAGGTAGAAGAGCCCCGAGAGCACATCGCGCCGTTCAGTGACCCACGCAACGGATTCGACGCGCAGGGGATGGATCGCGAACAGGAGGGCGGCAAACCCTGCAGTCACCGCGAGCACGTGCTCGCGTTCAGAGGGACTGGGAAGAGCCACTGTTAGTATCCGACGGACTACGAAGTAGAAGACCGCGGCGTTCGCAGCGTGCAGTAGGAGGGTGGTCAGATGATAGCCCGCGGGATTCATTCCCCACAACAGATAGTCGATGCCCAGGGTCATCCAGGTCAAAGGAATGTAGTGGCCCATGTGAAATGTCGTCCACATCCAGCAGAGTTGACTCCAGGCAAGCCCCCGATAGTCGGGATTGTCTAAGAAATTTTCGGGGTCGTCCCAGCGCACAAACTGGTTCTGCAGCGTTGGTAGGAAGGCCGCGAGGGTGAGCAAGGCAACCAGCAATGGCGCAAGCCAGCGAACCCAGCGCTGAGCCGGAGTGAGGACGATGGAACCATCGCCATGAGCACTCGTCATCACGGCGGCCTGGACCGGCTGAGCGCGCCGACGCTGGAACAGTTGTGGATGTTGGGACTTGGCGGCTGTTTCTAACTGGCGAGCCTTACTCTTACGGCTCATGGCGCAGGGGCTCCGATTTCTAGTTTCTCACGCGTCCTAACTGGGTCTCCCAAAGAAAACGCTCGTCGCTGTCGCGCAATCCACGGCCGAGGTCGATTTCCACCACCACCCGCTCTCCCATGCGCTCTGGGGGCGGCATCGGGTCGCGGCGGACGAGGGTGGCTGTTCAGCACAGGGAGCCCCGGGGATGGGACAGCCGGTATGTCGGACCCGTCCGCCAAGCCGACATTCGCGCGACGGCGCGCGCCGCCGTGACGGTGGACTGATGCACCCGGCCCACACGCCTGAGCGGCCGAGCGGATCGCCGGCTGCGGGCGCTCTGAGCTCGAGCGGCAGGCTCGCGGCCGACCTCAACACGATCGCCAGCAACCGCGCCGGCTCCCTTGAGAACGAGCTGCGTGCCCCCCCGGCAGTCGCCGGGCCGTGGGAGCCGCGTGAGCGTCGGACGGCGTAGCGACGGGCACGCGGGCGACGAGCGGTCCCCGGAACCGGCGCGCCGGTCATCGTCCGGTAGATCCCACGCGGTGCGGTTCGGGAGGCGTTGAGGCCGACGCCGAGGCGGAGTCCGACGGCGGTCTGGCCAGACCGATGAGAGCGACGAAGAGCAGCCAGCGCTGTCGGCGAAACGTTGAACACCCGTCGGGCCCACGTCCGTCCGTGGATGTGAAGCTGGACAGGCGGCCCCATCCGATCCGCACGATGGCCCGGTCCGTCGACTGGGCTCGAACGCACACACTGAGAGACTTCCGAACGCTACAAGGTCATGAACAGCGAGCGCAACGGAGCGAGCGCAACGGAGCGATTGACGCATGGCTCGTCCCGCCACATAATCCTCCCCGGCAAAAGCGTGCGGCGGATAGAAGGAGCCGAGCCATGCGTCTATCCGCCTTGTTCGAGGAGTTCACGCAGTACCTCAAGGTCGAAAGGGGGGCAACCCATCGGAGCATCGACACATATCGGCGGTACTTCACCTATTTCGTCACCTTCACCAAGGATCAGGTCAAAGGACCGCTGTTGATCGCGGACTTCACGCCGGAGTTGTGCCGGAGCTACCAGTACTTCATGGCGGCGAAGGAGCTGCAGCCGGGAAGCATCCGGGTTCGGCTCGCCGTGCTCGGGAGCTTCGGCAAGTGGGCTGTCAAGCACAGCCGGCTCGAGAAGAATCCGATGGAGATCATCACGCTGCCCGCGAAGAAGAGCCGGGTTCCAGCCGTGCCGAAGTGGGAGGCCGTCGAAGAGTTTCTCACGCGGTGTCCCCGGCTTCGCGACAAGGCTATGCTCGCGCTGATGGTCTACGGGGGCCTTCGACGTTCAGAGGTTGTTCGGCTGAACGTCGGCGACTACCAGCCGCAGTTCGGGTTGCGCCGCGTGCTCGGGAAAGGCGGGCACGAGGGCACCGTGCCGCTGCCGGAGGTCGCGCGGACGATCGCCAACGAGTACCTGGCCAAGGAGCGGCCGGGGGCGGCGGCCGGCGAGCCGCTGTTCCTGGTGCGGTACTCGTATGGCGGCGAGCGGAAGTCCCGCCGGATCTCCGGCCAGCGGGTCTGGAAGATCGTCAAGGATCTCGGCAAGCGCGTCGGCGTGGACACCATCCACCCCCACGCGTTCAGGCACGCCTGCGGCGTGGAGCTTCTCAAGCGCTCGAGCGGCAACCTCCGCGCGGTGCAAGAACACCTACGCCATGCGGACATCCAGACGACGACAATCTACACACGGCTGGCGCCGCATGATCTCCAGAAAGTCGTGAATCTGTTCGACCAGAACGGAGGTGGCGTGCAGTAGGGGTTTCCGTCCCCTCGGGGGCGGGACGGAAATCTTTCGCGAAAAACTCCAACGAATCCAAGTTGGTGGCCCCAACGGGATTCGAACCCGTGTTTCAGCCTTGAGAGGGCCGTGTCCTGGGCCTCTAGACGATGGGGCCGCGTACACAACGGGGCGGGCGGCGGGTGTAAGTGGCTGGGGGAGGAGGATTCGAACCCCCGCTACGTGGTCCAGAGCCACGCGTCCTACCACTAGACGATCCCCCACCGGACGCTGATTCGGGAGTATACCGCATTCCCGCGCTCAGCGAAGCGTGTCTTTCAGAGCGCGGCTGGCTTTGAAGCGAGGCACGCGGGTAGCGGGAATATGGATCGCCTTGCCCGTGCGCGGGTTGCGGCCGTTGCGGGCGGCGCGCCGGGTGACCACGAACGTCCCGAAGCCGCCGATCGTCACCCGCCGCCCCTTGCGTAGCGAGTCGCAGACGACCGCGATAAAGGCGTTGATGGCCTTCTCGGCGGCCGTCTTAGTGCCGTCGGCGGCCCTGGCCATCCCGGCGGCGAGATCCGCCTTCGTCATTCCTCAACCTATACGTCCCGCCCCTTGAACGTGTCAAGACGCGGAGTATGATGGGGCGATTGACGATGGCCTTCGCAGATCTCGGCGAGTTCGTCGCGCACATCGAGAAGCACAATCAGCTCCACCGGATCACGGCGCCCGTCTCGCGCGACCTCGAGATCGCCGAGATCGCCGACCGCGTCTCGAAGGGGCCGGCGGTCCAAAACAAGGCGCTCCTCTTCGAGCGGGTCGAGGGCTACGATATGCCGGTCCTAATCAACACCTTCGGCTCGGCGCAGCGAATGGCGTGGGCCCTCGGCGTGGACGACCTGAGCGGGCTCCCCGCGCGGGCGGCGGGGCTGCTGAATTTCACGCTACCCGGCACGTTCCTCGAGAAGCTGCAGAAGCTGGGCACCCTGATCGACCTCGCCCGGGTCGGGCCAAGGCGAGTCGGCTCGGGCCCGTGCCAGGAGCTGGTTGAGACCGCGAGCCCGTCGATTGCGTCACTACCGATCCTCACCTGCTGGCCGGGGGACGCGGGGCGCTACATCACGCTTCCGCTCGTCTTCACGCGCGATCCCGCGACGGGCGCTCGCAACGTCGGTATGTACCGCCTCCAGGTCTTCGACGATCGGACACTCGGCATGCACTGGCAGACCCACAAGGGCTCGGCCGAACACGAGCGCGAAGCCCAGCGGATCAGGCTCGATCGCATGGAGGTCGCGATCGCGCTCGGTGGCGACCCCGCCACGATCTACGCGGCCTCCGCCCCGCTCCCGCCCGGACTTGACGAGATCGTCTTCGCGGGCTGGCTCCGTGGGCGTGGGGTTGAGATGGTTCATTGTAAGACGGTCGACGTCGAGGTTCCGGCGCACGCGGAGATCATCCTCGAAGGTTACGTGGACCCACGGGAACGCCGGCTCGAGGGCCCCTTCGGCGACCACACGGGGTACTACTCGCTCGCGCGCGAGTACCCGGTGTTCCACCTCACCGCGATCACCCGACGACGGCTGCCGCTCTACCCCACGATTATCGTGGGGCGCCCGCCCCAGGAGGACTACTGGCTCGGCAAGGCAACGGAGCGGCTGTTCCTGCCGATCATCCGGCTCCTCCTCCCTGAAGTCGTGGACATCAACATGCCGGCGGAGGGCGTCTTCCATAATCTCGTGATCGTCTCGATCAAGAAGCGCTACCCCGGGCAGGCGCGGAAGGTGATGCTGGCCCTCTGGGGCATGGGGCTCATGATGCTCGCCAAGACGATCGTCGTCGTTAGCGAGCACGTGAACGTCCACGACCCTTCCGAGGTCGCCTGGCGCGCGACCGGCAACATCGATCCCAAGCGTGACATCATGCTGCTCGAGGGGCCGATGGACGACCTCGACCACGCGGCTCTGCGCCACCGCTACGGTGGCAAGATGGGGATCGACGCAACCGAGAAGGGCCCGCTCGACGATGTGGCGCAGACCTGGCCGGAGGAGATCGTGATGAGCGAGGAGGTCCGGCAACTCGTCTCCCGCCGCTGGAAGGACTACGGGTTCTGAGCAGGACCAAGCAGTTCCTCGACGCGATCAAGTTCGAGCACACGATCTTCGCGCTGCCCTTCGCCTACGTCTCGATGGTGCTGGCGGCGGGGGGCTGGCCGGGCTGGCGGGTCGTCTTCTGGGTAACGGCGGCGATGGCCGGTGCGCGCACTACCGCGATGTCGGTGAACCGCGTAGTCGACCGCGCAATCGACGCCCAGAACCCGCGGACGTCGAATCGACATCTCCCCCGCGGGATCATCCGACCGAGCGAGATGCTGATGCTCGCCGCGGTCTCGATGATGGTGTTGCTGGTCGCCGCCTGGCAGCTCAACCCGCTGTGCCTCGCGCTCGCTCCGCTGGCCTGCCTCTTTCTGACCGGCTACTCCTACACGAAATACCTCACGTGGACCTCGCACTGGATCCTCGGCTTCACCGACGGGATCGCGGCCGCCGGTGGCTGGATCGCCGTGACGGGCAGCTTTGCGGCGCCGGCTCTGCTGCTCTGGGCCGCGGTCACGGTGTGGATCGCGGGCTTCGACCTCCTGTACGCGTGTCAAGACGTCGACTTCGACCGCGCCTACGGCCTTCACTCGGTGCCCGAGCGTTTCGGCGTCCCCGCGGCGCTTGCGGTCGCGCGCGCCAACCACGCGCTGACGGCGGCGGGCCTGGCGGCGCTCGGCCTCATGATCCCTCTCGGCCTCCTCTACTGGATCGGCTGGTTCGCCGTCGTAGGCCTCCTTGTTTACGAACACTCGCTCGTGTCCGCTGGGGATCTGAGCCGGCTCAACGTCGCGTTCTTCAACGTCAACGGCTATATCGCGGTAATCATGCTGGCGGCAGTGGTCTCTGGCCTCTGGCGGTAGGCGGGCGATGGCGGCCGACAGGGCCGAGCTCGTGCGCTCGATGTTCACGCGGATCGCCCGGCGCTACGACCTGATGAACGCGCTGATGAGTTTCGGCCGCCACCAAGCGTGGCGGCGGGCGGCGGCGCGCGCGACGATCGCGGCGCCCGACGGGCTCGCGCTCGATCTCGCGACGGGCACGGCGGACCTCGCGCTGGCGATCCTCGAGCTCGTACCCCACCGGCGGGTGATCGGCGCCGACTTCTCCGAGGGGATGCTGCGCGAGGCGCGGCGGAAGCTCGCCGGGCGGCCGGCGGCGCTGGTCGCGCTCCTCGCGGCCGACGCCCTCGCGCTCCCGTTCGCCGACGCGAGCTTCGTCTGCGTCACCTCCGCGTTCCTCCTTCGGAACCTGACCGACCTCGATCAAGGACTTCGCGAGATGCGACGGGTCACGCAGCCAGGCGGGCGGGTGGTCACACTTGAGATCACTCGACCGACCCTGCCCGTGTTCTCGCTGGTATTCGGCCTCTACTTCCACCGCTTGGTTCCCGCGCTCGGCGCCGCGGTCGCGGGCGACCGTCAGGCGTACCGCTATCTGCCGGACTCGGTGGAGCGCTTCGTCACGCCGGACGAGCTAGTCGCAAGGATGCGCGGCGCCGGGCTCCGCAGCGCGAGCTACCAGCGGCTCGGCCTCGGGACCATCGCCGTGCACACCGCGATTGCCTAGAACAAGCTCACAGAGCGCGGCGCCCGCGAAATTCGTTTTGCGCGCGCCTCGCGGGTCGGGTATTGTCAGAGTAACCGCCGATGGAGCTCGTCTCTGTGCCGTCCCGGCGCCGCCACTTGCTGGACGGAGCCTACGCGATCTTGCTGTACGGCCTGGCCATCTTGGTCGGGTATGCCGTGCTCGCTCCGAACCGGCTCCGCCTGCCCAGCGTCGTGGCAGTCATCTCGCCTCAGAAGCCGCTGGTGACGGCGGTCGCTCCCGCGACCAACGAGCCCGCGAAGCATTCCGAGCCGACAACTGGCACTACTGATACCCCGTCCAGTCGTGAGGCCCGCTTGGCCCCTGAGCCGACGGCGACGCCGGCCCCGCCACCCCGAATTCTGCTGCCCAAGACCGCGGCCCCGTCGGCCGAAGCTCCCGCCGTCGTGCCCAGGATCGAGGCCCCCCCGGCCCTCGCGCCGGCGCCGGGTGATACACGACCCTGGCCCACACCCGTCCAGGGCCGCATCGTAGACGAGTCCCGGCAGCCGCTGGCAAACGCCTCGGTCGTCGGCGACGGGATCGAGGTCTTGACGGGCCCGGACGGGAGCTTCGCCCTCGAACACCTGAGCCCGGGGAGCCGTCTGCTCGTGAAGATGCCGGGCTACGCGAAGGTGACGATCGAACCGACGCCGCGCCCGCTCGAGATCGCGCTCCGGCCCCAAGCAGTCAAAGCGGCCTACCTCACCTACTTCGGCATCAACGACCGGCGGATCCGCGGTCGCGTCCTCGACCTGATCGAGCGGACCGAACTGAACGCGCTGGTGATCGACGTGAAGGGCGACCGCGGCTGGATCCTCTACCCGACCCAGGTGCCGCTCGCGCTCGAGGTAGGCGCGCAGGGGCCGGCCACGATGCGCGACTTCGACCACCTGATGATCGACCTGAAGGCGCGCGGCGTCTACACGATCGCGCGCATCGTCACGTTCAAGGACAACGTCCTCGCCACCGGCCGGCCCGACCTGGCGGTCACCGACGGGCGCACGGGCAAGTCCTGGGTCGACCGCGAGAACCTCGCCTGGGTCGATCCGTTCCGGGAAGAGGTCTGGGCCTACAACATCGCGATCGCGAAGGAGGCGGTCCGCCACGGTTTCGACGAGGTACAGTTCGACTACGTGCGGTTCCCGACCGACGGCAAGCTCGGCGCCGCACGTTACTCCCGGCCAAACAACAAGGACACGCGGCTGCCGGCGATCGCGGGATTCCTCGAGCATGCCCGCCGACAGCTCGGCCCGACCGGCGCCTTCGTGGCGGCCGATATCTTCGGCTACACCGCGTTCAACGAGAATGACACCGACATCGGGCAGCGGATCGAGGAGCTGGCGCCGCGCCTCGACTACATCTGCCCCATGGTCTACCCGTCCGGCTACCACCTGGGCATCCCGGGCTTCCGGAACCCGGTCACCCACCCGTACGAGGTCGTGCGCGAGAGCGTCCGGCTCATCCGGGAGCGCTCGGGCCACGCGGTCGCGCGGGTACGGCCGTGGCTCCAGGACTTCCGGGATTACGCCTTCGACCGGCGCGTGTTCGGCGTGAGTCAGGTGCAGGCCCAGGTGCGGGGCGCCGACGAGGCCGGCAGCGCCGGCTGGATGCTCTGGAACCCGCGCAACGATTACACCGGTGCCGCGCTCAAGCCGAAGGGGGGCCTCGCGGCATCGAGCCGGGCCACGCCGTCGCTCGCGGATTGAGCGCCGTCCGCCGCGCCGTACTCGCTCTCGTCCTCTCGGCGGGCCCCGCCGGAGCCCAAGCGCTCGCCCCGAACGAGCTCGGGCGCGTGATGATCCTCGAGTACCACAGGCTGGCGGAGCCCGAGAATCGCTGGACGCGGACGCCCGCCAACTTTCGGCACGATCTCGAGACGCTCTACGCGAAGGGGTACCGCCTGATCGGGCTCAACGACGTGATCGACGGTCAGATCGCGCTCCCGATGGGGACGACGCCCGTCGTGCTCACGTTCGACGACTCCTCGCCCGGCCAGTTCCGCTATATCGACAAGGACGGTCAGCTCGTGATCGACCCGGACTGCGCGGTGGGGATCCTCGATGCGTTCGCCGAAGCCCATCCGGACTTCGGGCGGAAGGCGACCTTCTACGTCCTGCCTGGCGCCAGCAAGCCCAACCGGCTCTTCAACCAGCCCGAGTACGAGGCGCAGAAGCTCCAGTACCTCGTGAGCCACGGCTTCGAGATCGGCAACCACACGCTCTGGCACGCGAACCTCGGCAAGTATCCCGAGCCCATTGTCCGCGACCAGATCGCGCGCGCCGAGGTGTGGATCCACCGCTACGTCCCCCAGTATCGGATCCGGACGCTCGCACTGCCGCACGGCGTCTATCCCAAGCAGGTCGCCTGGGCACTCCACGGGACGGCGGGCGGCACGACCTACGAGTACGACGCGATCCTCGAGGTCGGGGGCGGCCCCGCGCCGTCGCCGTTCGCGCAGAGCTTCGACCCGACGCATCTGCCGCGAATCCAGGCGATCGAGTCCGAGCTGCGGCACTGGCTCACGCACTTCGACCAGAACCCGGGCGAGCGCTTCATCAGCGACGGCGACGCCGCGACGGTGACGATCCCGGCCGGCGCCCGCGGGCGACTGCGCCCGGCGCTCCCGCCGGGCGTGAAGGCGGTGGAGCGCGACGGAACCTGAGGACCGTGAGGAGACCGACGATGCTGGTCGCTAACGGTAGATGAGGTACGACGCGCGCCGCTTCAGGAAGATGTCCCGCTCCTGCTCGGCCCAGGCCTGGAGCCGGGCGAGCGGCTCCTCCCGCAGGAAGGCCCACATCATCGACCGGTTTACCAGGAGGTTCTGGATCATCTCTGGCCTGAACTGGTCACGGTAGCGCTCCCGCAGCTCGTGCGCGAGCGCCAGCGCCACCGCGACCGGCCGGATCGTCTCGCGGTTCGTCACGACGACGTGCACGCCGCCGCACGCTTGCGTCGCATAGACGTCGGCCATCGGCGTGAAGAAGGCCGGGACGAAGCGGACGCCCGGGAGGCCGAGGTCGTTCAGCGCGGCGCTGAGCCCGTAGGGCTCGATCCACGGCGCGCCCACGATCTCGAAGGGCGTGTCGGTGCCGCGGCCCACGGTGAGATTCGTCGCCTCGAGCAGCCCCAGGCCCGAGTAGAGCAACGCCTCCGTGACCGAGCGGATGTTCGGCGACGGGTTGAGCCATGGCAGCCCGGTCTGGTCGAACCACGCCGACCGGCTCCACCCCGTCATCGGCACGACCGTGAGGGCGACGGGGATCTGCAGCTCGGCGGCCGCCAGGCGGGCGAACTCGCCGACGGTCATCCCTGGGCGCACCGGAACCGGCAAGGGCGCCGTGAACGAACGCAGGTCCGGGTCGATGAGCGGCCCCTCGACGATGCGGCCGGTGATGGGGTCGGGCCGGTCGAGCACGAACACCGGGAGCTGGCGCTTGGCCGCCTCCTGCATCGCGTAGACGAGCGTCGCCAGGTACGTGTAGTAGCGGACGCCGACGTCCTGGACGTCGTACACGAGTGCGGTGAGGCCGTGGAGCATCTCCGGGGTCGGTCGGCGGGTGGCGCCGTAGAGGCTCCACAGCGGGAGCCCGGTGGGCGCATCGCGGCCGTTCGGGACGTCGCCGGTGGCGTCCCCGGCGGGGCCGTGCTCCGGGGAGAAGATTGCCTGCAGGCGCACGTTGGGCGCGGCGGCGAGCAGATCGATCGTCCGCCGGCCGCTGGCATCGATCCCGGTCTGGTTCGTGATGAGGCCGATCGTCTGACCCGCGAGCGGCGCGAAGTTCTGGCCGAGCAGCACGTCGATCCCGGTCTGCACCTGCCCCATGGTCGGGAGCGGCGCATCGGCGGCCGGGCCGGGCTCCCCGCCGCCGCCGGCGGCGACGGCGACCGGCGTCGGCTGGTAGAAGAGCGCGGCCCCGACGGCGGCCGCCACCCGCGTGCGAAGCTCGCGGATCCGCCCCGAGTCGTTGCCGCTCGGGTGGAGACGGCTGGTTAGGACGATCATGTAGGTCCGCGTCGGCGGGTCGATCCAGACCATCGTACCCGTAAAGCCGGTGTGGCCGACGGAGCCGGCCGGGAAGAAGAGCTCCATGGGAGCCGCGTAGGGCGAGTTTACGTCCCAGCCGAGTGCGCGCGGGCTGTCGGGCGCGGGCCACGGCGCCCACATCGTCCGAACCGTGCCCGCGGCCAGCACCCGTCGGCCCTCGAAGCTGCCGCCGTCCACGAGCATCCGGCAGATCCGCGCCACGTCCCACGCGGAGGAGAACAGGCCGGCGTTGCCCGCCGCGCCGCCGAGGAGCCGCGCGCGGGGGTCGTGCACCTCGCCGTGGAGCAGCCGGCCGTCAAAGAACTCGGTGGGCGCGACGCGCATCCGGAGGAGCGGGCCGGGGTGGAAGGTCGTCTCCGTGAGCCCGAGCGGGCCGAAGACGACGCGTCGGAGGTAGAGGTCGAGCGACTCGCCGCTCACGCGTCGCACGACCTCGCCGAGGAGGATGAAGCCCGTGTCGCTGTACTGCGAGCCCGTGCCCGGCGGGTAGTCGAGCGGGATCTCGGCCAGGAGCCGCGCCGCCCGCGGAAAGCCGGGGCGCACCGCGGCCTCGGGCGGCACCGCGCAGAAGCCCGCGCGGTGCGCGAGGATCCGCCGGATCGTGACCTCCCGGAACGCGCGGCCCCGAAACTCGCGCAGGTAGGCGCCGAGCGGCGCATCGAGACGGATCCGGCCCCGCTCGGCCAGCGACATCACGGCGAGGGTGGTGCCGAGGGGCTTGGTCAGTGACGCGAGGTCGAAGACCGTGTCCTCCGTCATGGGCTCGGCCGACGGGACAACCTGCCGGAGGCCGAACGCTCGGTGATAGAGGATCCGGCTGCCTTGGCCGACGAGGATGACGGCGCCCGGGATCTCGCCCGAGGCGACCGCGTCGCTGGCGGCGGCGTCGACGGCGGAAAAGTCGGGCGGCTCGGCGAAGGCTCGGGTCGGAAGGACGGACAGCGCCAGCAGCACTACGCAGGCGCGGGCGATCGAGGGCATCCAGACCACTATAGCATCGGCCGTCGTCTTCCCGCGCGGCCACGTGCAGCGGGGAAAGCTATGCTAGGATTCGCCCACGATGCACCGGGTGTTCATCACGGGCGCCACGGGGTTCGTGGGCCGGGGCGTCGCACAGGCCCTCCGCGCCGATGGCCACATCGTCCGCTGTCTCGTGCGCCGCGGCTCTGAGCCCTTGCTGAAGGGCCTCGGGGCGGTCGAGCGCGTCGAGGGCGACGTGCTCATCCGCCGGACGCTCGACGTCGCGATGGCGGGCTGCGACGCGGTCATCCACCTCGTCGGCATCATCCGCGAGCGGCCCGCGCTCGCCGAGACCTTCGAGCGCCTGCACGTGGACGCCACGCTGAACGTGCTCGCCGCCGCCTCGGGCGCCGGCGTGCGCCGCGTGCTTCACATGAGTGCGCTCGGCACCCGGCCCGGCGCCCGCGCCCGCTATCATCAGACCAAGTGGCGCGCGGAGGAGGCGGTGCGGTCGAGTGGGCTCGACTGGACGATCTTCCGCCCGTCGATCGTCTACGGCCACGGGGACGGATTCGTGACGGTCCTGGCGCGGATGGTGCGGCGGCTGCCGATCGTGCCGGTCATCGGGAGCGGCACGGCGCGGCTCCAGCCGGTGTGGCTCCCGGTGGTGGCCGAGGGCTTCGCGCGCGCCCTCGACCGACCGGCCGCGGTCGGCCAGGCCTACGACGTCGCCGGCCCCGAGGCTTACACGCTCAACGAGGTCCTCGACCTGATCGGCGCGATGCTGAAGCGTCGAGTGCGGAAGGCGCACGTCCCGCTCGGCCTCGTGCGGCGCCTGACGGCCGTCCTCCAGTCGGTGCCGTTCTACCCGGTGACGACGGACCAGCTTCGGATGCTCGAGGAAGACAACGTCTGCGACCCCAAGCCCTTCCTCCACGCCTTCGACCTCGAGCCCGTATCGTTTCCGACGGGCCTCGAGCGGATGCTGCTCGCGTGACCCGTCCGTTCGGCACGTCGCTTCGCCGTGACCCCGGCGACCCCCGCGGGCTCCGCGCGCGGATCGAGGCGGTGCTCCTCGAGCGGCTCGAGCAAGCCGTCGACGCCGCCTGCTTGGAGTTGCTCGTCGAGGCGCGGCGGGCGCGCAACCTGCCGCCCCCGGTTGCCGACGACGTCGAGGACCGCGCCGAGTTCGACCGCCTGGTCGGCGCGTTTCTCGATCGACTCGAGGCCTCAATGAGGGTCGGCCTCGGCGACGAGGAGCGCAGCCGCCTCGCCTCGGCCGCCCCCAGCGCCGGAACCGCGCGGCTCCTGGCCGACCAGGCCTCCCTGGCGAGGCACCTGCCAGACTACTGGCAGCGCTTCGAGACGGTAAAAAACGAGTTCGCGGCCGAGCAGAAAGGGCTCCCTCCCGATCGCGGAGGGCGGCGCGGCGGACTCTTCGGCGGGGACTAGCCGGCGCCCAGGGTCACGCCGCGAGCGAGGTCTCGTCGCGCTTCCACGCGGCGAGCGCCCACAGGTTGTCGAGGTCCTCCAAGGTCTTGCCCCAGGCGCCGTAGGTTTCGAGCAACGTCGCCCTGAGCGCCGTGAGGCGGGCCTCGGCCTCGTCGAGTCGGGCGCGGAGCGTCGGGTACTTCGCCGTGGCCGCGGCGAGGCTCCCCTCGGGCACAGTCGCCGCGATCCTGTCCAGGAGCTGGTTCATCTCGTCTCGGAGCAGCCGATCCACCGGGTTCATGACTCACCTCCAAGATGGACCACTACTAAACACCTGTAGAGCATCAATGTCAAGCTGAAAATGTCCCCCAGGGTTCTACGTGGCAGGCGCCGGCTGGAGCGACGCGGTGCGGACCACACCGTTGCGGACGACGCGCACCGGAACCAACCGCTCGTCGTGCGTCATGCACTCGCCGCGAGCGTCGGTCAGCTCGAAGGAACCCCGCTGCATGCGGAGCAGCGTGACATCCGCGGCGGCGCCGGGGGCGAGAGTGCCCAGCCGGCCCGCCGCTCCGATCACCTTCGCGGGCGCCTCCGTGGTCATGCGGACGACCTCGTCGAGGACGAGGCCGAGCGCCAGGAACTTCGTCATGGTCGTGGCGAGATCGAAGACCGGCCCCCGCACGTTGTACACGTGGAGGTCGCTCGAAATCGTGCCGGGCCGGAGATCCTGCGCCAGGGCGGCGCGGGCCACCGCGAACGCGAAGCTCCCGACGCCGTGGCCGACGTCGAAGACCACGCCTCGGCCGACCGCCCGTCGGGCCTCATCGCGGACACGGCCGCGCTCATCGAGGACGCCCTGCTCGCGCCCGTGGAAGCAGTGGGTCATCACGTCGCCGCGACGCAGCTCGCGCAGGATGTCCTCGAGGGGAATAGGCGTGTCGCCCACGTGGACCATGAGCGGCAGCCGGGCCGCGGCCGCGGTTTCGAGGGCCGTGCCGAGCGCCAGTCGGGCGTTGCCGCCGGCCTGCTGGCGCGACAGTCGTACCTTCACGCCGTGGATGAGGTCGCGGTTGGCCTCGATGGTCTGGAGCGCCTTGGCCCGGTCGATGAAGCGGACGTCCTCCAGCTCGCCGATCTCGCCGCTCAACATTCCGGTGCTGCTGATGTTGAGGAGCGGGAGGATGCGCGTTTCCGCCACCTCGATCACGTACTTGCGGAACCCGGTGAACGTGAGCGCCCCCGCCGAGCCCGCGTCGACGACGGTGGTGGTGCCGGTCGCCAGACAGTGAGGATCCGGCTCGATGCCGTAGTGCGAGGCGCCGTAGTAGACGTGGACGTGGAGATCGATGAGGCCGGGTGTCACGAGGAGGCCTCGGGCGTCGACGACCTCCTCGCCCGGGACGGGCCGGAGATCCTCGCCGAGGGCGGCCACGCGCCCGTCGGCGAGCCGAACGTCCCGCAGCGCGGAGGGCCCGAGTGCGGGATCGACGACGGTCCCGCCCTGGATCAGCATCGCAGGGGCCCGACGTTAAGCGGTGGGGCGGCGGAGAGCTTGTGGACGTTTCATGGCGTGGGCGGAGGCTACGGCAGAGGGCCGACGTAGTCAACGGGAAGGGACTAGAGAGTGGTCAGGGGCCGGCGCTCGGCACCCCACGGATCACGAGCTCGTCGAAGGCCGTGACCGAGTCGGCCTTGGTCCAGAGCCCCACCCGGCCCGCCCGGAACCGGCTGTCGCGGTAGTCGAGCCGGAGCGTGCCGTCGAGGTAGCCCTGGATGTGGTCGCCGACGGCGACCACGCGAATCGTGTGCCATTGCCCGAGGGCCGGTGCCTGCACCCGCACGCCGGCGATCTCCCGGCGCCCCCGATCGTAGGCGTAGAGGTTGAAGTTGTTCTCGAGCGCGTTGGCCCGGATGACGTAGTACTTGCCGTCGTGGAACCGGAACACGATCCCGCCTGACGCGTCCTCCCGGCCCGACATGGGCTTGAACTGGACCGACGCGTCGACGTCCGCGTACGGCCCGACCGGGGCGACGATCACGTTGAAGACGTTCTCCACCGCGCGTTGGACGAGCACGCGTCGGCCGCTCGGCGCCC
>QHRX01000188.1 GCA_003221455.1 Candidatus Rokuibacteriota bacterium | reverse complement strand
GGCACCTGGGGGGCGCTGGCGACGGGGTTCTTCGCGTGGAAGGCGATCAACCCGGATGGCGGCGACGGCCTCCTCCACGGCAACCCCGGCCAGGTGTGGATCCAGCTGACCGCGATCGCGGCCTCCTGGGTGTTCGCCTTCGTCGGGACGTTCGTCATCCTGAAGGTGCTCGACGCCCTCATGGGCCTGCGGGTCAGCGAGCAGGACGAGGCCGCCGGGCTCGACCTGTCGCAGCACTCGGAGACCGCGTACATGCTCGGCGGCTCGTCCTACGGCGAGTACAGCGGCGGGGCCTTCGCGGGGGCGATGCGGGCGGCGCCCTCGAAGGCCCCCCCCGCGCATTGACGCGGCCGTGAGAATCGCCTAGAGTCTGGTCCCTTCACCGTCGTGAAGCCCTAATCGAGCGTCAAGGAGGCGCAGCGCATGACTTCGAAAGAGGTTCTCAAGTTCGCCAAGGAAAAGGGGGCGCGCATCGTCGACCTGCGGTTCATCGACCTGCCGGGCCTCTGGCAGCACTTCTCGATCCCGATCTCGGAGCTCTCCGAGGAGGTGTTCGAGGAGGGCTTGGGCTTCGACGGCTCGTCGATCCGCGGGTTCCAGACGATCGACGAGTCCGACATGCTGCTGCTGCCGGATCCGGGCACGGCGGCGATGGATCCGTTCACGGCGGTGCCGACGCTCGTGCTGATCTGCAACGTGAAAGACCCGATCACAGGCAAGTGGTACTCGCGGGATCCGCGCTACGTCGCGCAGAAGGCCGAGGCCTGGGTGAAGAAGTCGGGGGTGGCGGACACGGTCTATATCGGGCCCGAGCTCGAGTTCTTCTTCTTCGACTCGATCCGCTTCGACCAGAGCTACAACTGCGGCTACTACTACATCGACTCCGAGGCGGGATTCTGGAACGCGGGCAAGGAGGGGACGGAGGAGCGACCGAACCTCGGCTACAAGCCGCGGTACAAGCAGGGCTACTTCCCGGTCCCGCCGATGGACAAGTTCCAGGACATCCGGTCGGACATGGTGCTGGCGCTGGAGTCGGTGGGGGTGCGGATCGAGGTGCACCACCACGAGGTGGCGACGGGGGGCCAGACCGAGGTCGACATGCGGTACGACACGCTGACGAAGATGGCCGACAAGGTCCTCTGGTACAAGTACTGCGCGAAGATGACGGCGAAGAAGTGGGGCAAGACGGCGACCTTCATGCCCAAGCCGCTCTTTCAGGACAACGGCTCGGGCATGCACACGCACCAGTCACTGTGGAAGAACGGCAAGAACCTCTTCTACGAGCGGGGAGGGTACGCCGACGTGTCGAAGACCTGCCTCTACTACATCGGCGGGATCCTGAAGCACGCCCCGGCGCTGCTGGCGCTGATCGCGCCCTCGACGAACTCCTACCGGCGGCTCGTGCCGGGCTACGAGGCGCCGATCAACCTCGTCTACAGCCAGCGGAACCGCTCGGCGTGCATCCGGATTCCGATGTACTCGAAGTCGGAGGGGGCCAAGCGCATCGAGTTCCGGACGCCGGACCCGACGTGTAACCCGTATCTCTCGTTCGCCGCGTGCGTCATGGCGGGGCTCGACGGGATCGCCAACAAGATCGACCCGGGCAAGCCCGTCGACAAGGACCTCTACGAGCTGCCGGCGGCGGAGGCGAAGAAGATCAAGCAGCTGCCGGGTTCGCTCGACGTCGTGCTCGACAATCTCGAGAAGTCGAACGACTGGCTGCTCAAGGGGGACGTCTTCACGCCCGACGTCATCGAGACGTGGATCGACTACAAGCGGAAGAACGAGGTGGACGCGATTCGGCTCCGGCCGCATCCGTGGGAGTACGCCCTCTACTTCGACATCTAAGCGAGGTCTTCCTCGGGTCGCCGCGCCGGCGGGCGCCGTCGGCGCGGCCCCCTCCTCCCGCGCGATCGGCCGCGTCGGTGCGTCAGAGGGTCGCGACGGCCCGCGGCTCGTCCCCGTCGTGATCATAACGGCGCCCTGGACGGGATCGATCAGGGAATCAGGGGAATTGAGCAGGGGCAGAGGACGTCCCGACCACGGCCGCTCAACGAGCGAGCGCTGAACGTACACACGCATCCAGACGGTACCCGTGTACGGCCGAGCGCACGCGCGGGGAGCTGCGGCCCAGGATGTGAAGGAGCCAGGGAGGTGGAAGTCGGAAACCTGCGGGGAGGAGGGCGGATGGGGCGACGAGCGTTGACGGTTCTTGCCGGGGTGATCCTGATGACGGGTGCCGGGTTGGCGGGTGGCGCCGAGGTCTTCGACTTCAACGATGAGGTCGCCACCGCGGATCACGAGCGCGACGCGATCAACCGGTACATGGTGCGGGCGCCGGAGTATTCGGTCAGCGCGGTCGTCGTGAACAAAGAGATCCCGCTGCACCAGCATGACGACGGCGGCCACGTCCTCTTCATCGTCAGCGGCCACGGCACGGCCACGCTCGACGGCCAACCCGTCAGCCTCAAGCCCGGGGCGCTCGTGCACGTCCCGAAGGGCGTCAAGCACAGCATCACGGCCACCGGGGGGCGGATCACCCTCGTCGATTTCGTCGGGCACGCCGTCGATCCCGACCGGGTAGAGCACCACGAGTAGGCGGTGCAAACGGGCCGCGGCGGGCGCGACCCGCTGAGGACGAACACGGGCCGTCTCCGCTGCCCGACCCTGTATAATGGGGCGCGTGGCCGAACCCCGGCGGTATCAGCTGCAGTCCGAAGCCGCGAACCGTCTAATCGAGCAGTTGGTCGAGACGCTCGCCATCCCCCCTGAGACCCGCGGCTACTTCTCCCAGATGCTGATCACCGTCCTCAAGCTGTACGAGGACGGGGCCAGCACCGGCGATCTCAAGATCACCAACACCGCCCTCAAGGAGCTGCGGTACTCGTTCAAGGTCTTCGCGCCGTACGCCGAGGTCCCAAAGGTCACGGTGTTCGGGTCGGCCCGGACGCCCGCCGGCGAGCCCGCCTCGGTGGCGGCGGTCACGTTCGGCCGCCGCATGGTGGAGCAGGGCTGGATGGTCGTCACCGGTGCGGGGGCGGGGATCATGGGCGCCGCCCAGGAAGGGGCCGGGGGCGAGCGGAGCTTCGGCCTCAACATCCGGCTGCCCTTCGAGCAGGAGGCAAACCCGTGGATCGCCTCCGACCCGAAGCTCATCACGTTCAAGTACTTCTTCACCCGGAAGCTCTTCCTGGTGAAGGAGGCCGGCGCAATCGCGTTCTTCCCGGGCGGCTTCGGCACCTGCGACGAGGTCTTTGAGGCCTTGACGCTCATGCAGACCGGCAAGTCCCCGATCGTGCCCGTGGTCCTGCTCGAGGTCGGCGCCGCCCCCTACTGGCGGACGTGGGAGGCCTTCGCCCACGGCACGCTCGTCGCACAACGGCTGATCGACGCCGAGGATACGGCGCTGTTCCGAGTGGTCGAGAGCGTCGACGCGGCCATCGCGGAGATCATGCGCTTTTACCGGGTGTTTCACTCGGCGCGGATCGTCGGCGATAACTTCGTCTTCCGGCTCCGGCGGCCCCTCGCGGACGCGGCAATGCGGGAGCTGCAGCGGCGCTTCGACGACATCCTGAAGGGCCCGGCCGATCAGGCCCCCGGCCCGCTGCCGCAGGAGGGGGGCACCCACCCCGAGCTCCCGCGACTCGTTCTTCCCTTCGACCGGTCGTCGTACGGCCGCCTGCGGCGGCTCATCGACTTCGTCAACGCCCAGTAAGGGGGCCGCCCGCGGCGGGCACCCGGGCCACTCGGCCCGCCCTCATTCGGGCTCGGGGCGCTCCTCGGTGACCTGACACTCGGTGCACACCCAGGTGCGGAGGAGCTGCTTCCGCTCCTGGTCGCGGCGGAGCGTCCAGGGGATGAGGGCGAGCCTGGCGCAGCGCGGGCAGCGCTCGGCGGCGGCGCCGTACGGGAGGGTCGAGGGCAGCCACGGGATCTTCGCGCGCATCGCCGTCCATCGTAGCAGAACACGTCCGCGCGCTCTGAGTCCCAGTCCGGGTACACTATCGCCATGAGGAGGCTCAGGGTCGGACTCGCCCAGGTGAACCCCACCGTGGGGGACATCGACGGCAACACGAGCCGGGTCCTCGAGTGGCTCGCGCGGGCGCGCGGGCTTGGCTGCGACCTGGTCGCCTTCCCCGAGCTGATCGTCACGGGGTACCCGCCCGAGGACCTCCTGTTCAAGTCCGCCTTCATCGAGGCGAATCGCCGGGCGCTCGCGCACATCGCCCGGGCGACGACCGGGCTCACCGCGGTCGTCGGCTTCGTCGACAAGCGCGACGACATCTTCAACGCGGCCGCGGTGCTGCACGACGGCGCCGTGGCCGGCATCTACCACAAGCAGTACCTGCCGAACTACGGCGTCTTCGACGAGAACCGGTACTTCCAGGCCGGAGTCGAGGCGCCCGTGTTCGTGATCGGCGACACGACCATCGCCGCCAACATCTGCGAGGACGTCTGGTATCCGACGGGACCGACGACGGGCCAGGCGCTGGCCGGGGCCGAGCTGGTGGTGACGATCAACGGCTCGCCGTACCACGCCGGCAAGGGCCGCTTCCGCGAGAAGATGCTGGCGACCCGGGCCGCGGACGATCTCGTCTGCCTGGCCTTCGTCAACACCGTGGGCGGCCAGGACGAGCTGGTCTTCGACGGCCAGAGCTTCCTGTTCAACGAGCGGGGCGAGTGCATCGCGCGCGGCCGGGCCTTCGAGGAGGATCTCGTCGTCGCCGACATCGACCTGGACGCCGTCTTCCGCGCGCGGCTGCACGACTCGCGCCGCCGCAAGGAGAAGCTCCGGGCCGGGGCCGCTCCCGTCAAGGTCACGCTGCCACCGCTCCCGGCGCTGGCGAAGCCGCCGCTCCCGCCCCGCGAGGTGACGGTGCTCGAGCCGGAGGAGGAGATCCTCCAGGCGCTCGTCGTCGGCACCCGCGACTACGTCCGAAAGAACGGCTTCCAGCGGGTGGTCATCGGGCTCTCGGGCGGGATCGACTCGGCGCTCGTCGCCGCGATCGCGGTCCGGGCGCTGGGCGCAGAGAACGTCAGCGGCGTGAGCATGCCGTCTCCGTTTTCCTCCGCCGGCACGCGGGCCGACGCGCGACGGGTCGCCCGGAACCTCGGGATCGAGTTCCTCCAGCTCCCGATCACGGCCGTCCTGCGGGCCTACAAGCGCGGGCTCGCCGGCCCCTTCAAGGGGCTGCGCGAGGACGTCACCGAGGAGAACCTCCAGGCCCGCATCCGCGGCAACCTCTTGATGGCGCTCTCGAACAAGTTCGGCTGGCTCGTGCTGACGACCGGCAACAAGAGCGAGATCGGCGTCGGCTACACGACGCTCTACGGCGACATGGCGGGCGGTTTCGCGGTCATCAAGGACGTGCCGAAGACGCTCGTCTATCGGCTGGCCCGGCACGTGAACCGGCACGCGGGCCGAGACCTCATCCCGGAGAGCATCTTCACGCGGCCGCCGTCGGCGGAGCTCCGGGCGGGCCAGACCGACCAGGACCTCTTGCCGCCGTACGAGGTGCTCGACCGGATCCTCGAGGCCTACGTCGAGGAGGACCGGAGCCTGGCCGACATCGTCGCCGACGGCTTCGATCCCGCGATCGTGCGGAGGGTCATCGCGATGATCGACCGGAACGAATACAAGCGCCGCCAGGGCCCGATCGGCGTGAAGATCACCCCCCGCGCGTTCGGCCGGGACTGGCGCCTGCCCATCGTCAACAAGTTCCGCGAGCCGTAGGGCGCGCGGCCCCCTCCCCGGGGATCGTTGGTCAGGCCACGCCCTCCATCTGGAGGGCGTAGAGTTTCCGGTAGATCCCGTCGCGGGCGATCAGCTCGTCGTGGCGCCCGATCTCCGCGATCCGCCCCTCATGGATGACCGCGATGCGGTCGGCGTGGCGGACGGTCGACAGCCGGTGCGCGATCACGAGGACGGTGCGGTTCTCCATGAGCGCGGCCAAGGCCTGCTGCACGAGGAACTCGCTCTCGGCGTCCAGGTCGGACGTCGCCTCGTCGAGGATCAGGATGGGCGGGTCCTTGAGGAAGGCGCGGGCGATCGCGATCCGCTGGCGCTGGCCGCCCGAGAGACGGACGCCGCGCTCGCCGACCAGCGTGTCGTAGCCCTCGGGCGTCGCCAGGATGAAGTCGTGGGCCTGCGCCAGCTGGGCGGCCCGGACGATCTCGGGCAGCGTCGCCCCCGGACGGCCGTACCCGATGTTGTAGCGGATCGAGTCGTTGAAGAGGAAGGTTTCCTGGGTCACGACGCCCATCAGCGCGCGCACCGAGGCGAGGGTGAGGTCGCGCACGTCCTGCCCGTCGATCAGGATCCGCCCGCCCGTCGCGTCGTGGAAGCGCGGGAGCAGGTCCAGCAGGGTGGACTTCCCGGCGCCGCTCATGCCGACGAGCGCGACGACCTCGCCCTTCCGCACGCTGAGCGAGATCCCGCTCAGCGTGTCGGCGGCGGCGGTCGGGTACCGGAACGCCACGTCGACGAACTCGATGGCGCGCGTGAAGCCGGAGAGCGCGGGCGCGCCCGGCCGGTCGACGAGGGTCGGCGGCGTGTCCAGCACCTCGAAGACGCGCTCGAGCGAGCCGGTCGACTGCTGCACGGTGTTGAAGATGCGCGAGAGCGTCCGGACGGGGCCGTAGAGCATGAGGACGGCCGCGATGAACGAGAAGAAGGTGCCCGGCGTCATGCTTCCGTTGACGACCTGGTAGCCGCCGTACCAGAGCGCGGTCATGAGGGCGGTCGCCCCGAGGATCTCCATGATCGGCTCGGTGATCTCGTCGGCCCGGACGTTCTTCAGGGCGAGCTCGAGGAGCCGCCGGTTGACGCCGTCGAAGCGCTCCTGCTCGTGGGCCTCGCGGCCGAACGCCTTGACGATCTTGGTGCCGGTGAACGACTCCTGCAGCAGGATCGTGAGGCGCGCGATCCGCTCCTGGGCGCGCTTGTTGATCCGATACAGGCGCCGCCCGATCAGCCGCACCGCGGCGCCGATGAACGGGAAGGCCACGAGGGCGAAGAGCGTGAGCCGCCACTCGCGCGCGAACATGACGGTGACCAGCGCGACGATCGAGCCGACCTGCCGGATCGCCATGACGAGCACCGTGGACGACAGGCGCGCCAGCCGGCTCACGTCGAGGATGACGCGGGACGTCAGCTCCGCCGAGTGCACGTCGTTGAAGAACGCGAGCGACAGCCCATGGATGTGGCGGTAGAGATCGCGCCGGATGGTCGCGATCACGCGTTCGCCGACGGCGGCCATGAGGTAGGACTGCAGATACCGCGCGAGTCCCTTGACGACGTAGACGACGAAGAGGACCAGCGGCACGAGCTTCAGCATCAGGAGGTCCCGCCGCACGAAGATGCCATCCATGGCGGGCTTGACGAGCCACGCGATCGCCCCCTCCATCGCGGACACCACGAGCGCGAGCACCCCGCCCGCGGCGAGCCAGACCCAGTACGGGCGGAGGTAGGCGCCGAGCCGTCCGTAGATCGCGAGCGCGCCCTGGATCATGCGCCCCGCCCCGCGAGGAGCCGTCGGTAAAGGGCCTCCGTCCGCTCGACCTTGACTCGGGTGGAGAACTTCGCCTCGACGAGTGCCCGCCCGGCGCGTCCCATGGCGCGCGCGCGCTCGGGCTCCGTCGCGAGCCGGAAGAGGGCGTCGGCGAGCGCGCTCGGGTCGTGCGTCGGCACCAGCAGTCCGGTCTGGCCGGGGAGCACGATCTCGGGGTTGCCCTCGATGTCGGTGCCGATCACGGGGGTGCCGACCGCCAGCGACTCGCGGAGCGTTCCGGTGAGCCCGAGCCCCTCCCAGGAGGCGTCCACGGTCACGTCGCTGGCGGCGAGGATCTCGGGGACGTCCTCGCGGTAGGGGAATACCGAGACCGCACCGCCGATGCCGAGCGCCGCCGCCCGCTCGCGGAGCGCCTGCACCTTGCCCCCCCGGGCGCCGACGAAGAGGAGCCGCGCGTGGGGGAGTCGCGGAACCACCTTCGCCATCGCCTCGAGGACCTCGTCGTTGCCCTTCCAGGAGCGCGTCCCGATCTGTGTGACGAGGAAATGTCCGGGGCCGAGGCCGAGTTCCCGGCGGACGGCAGAGCCGTCCACGTCCGGATGAAACCGCGCGGTGTCGGTGCCGGAATAGATCACCTCGATCTTCTCGGCGGCCACCCCCTGCCGGACGAGCCCGCGCTTGATCGACTCGCACACGGCGACGATCGCGGTCACACGTCGGGTGGTATAGCCGAGCCGGTTGAGGGGGTCGAGCGGGAAGCTGACGCCCCGGTTCAGCACCAGCACGGGGATGCGGACGAAGAGGCCCGCCAGCATCGCGAGGGTGCGCGCCTTGCCCTTCTGGGCGTGGACGATCTGCGTGCGGTGCGCCCGGAGGATGCCGACGAGCCGCCGCACGGAGCGGAGGTCGACTTCCGAGGCCATCGGCAGCGCGTGGTGGGGGACGCCGGCCTCGCGGGTCTTGGCGCTCCAGATATCGCTCGGCCGGGTGCCGATGATCACGTCGTGGCCGCGGGCGTGGAGCCCGAGCGCCAGCTCGCGGACCTGGATGGCGGCGCCCGTGAAGTAGTCCTCCTTGGGGTAGAGCTGGAGGATCCGCAGCGGCGGGTCGCTCATGGCCGGGTTACTCGGCCCCAGCCCCGCCGCGGGCCTCCCGGCCCGACCGGCGGGCGGCGCCGCGCACGGCCGGGTTCACCGCTCGAAGAATTCCCGCACGGCGGCGGCCACCTGGTCGATCTCGGCGTCGGAGTGGCCAGCCGAGAGGGGCAGCGTGAGGATCTCCTCCACGGCGCGCTCGGTCTTCGGCAGCGCCGGGGGCGCCAGCCGCTCCACGACCGGCTGGCGGTGGCAGGGCACCGGATAGTGGATGCCCGTCTGGATGCCGCGCTCCTTCAGGAAGCCGGCGAGCTCGCCCCGCCGGGGCGAGCGGATCACGTAGAGGTGGTACACGTGGCGCGCCTCCGGCTGCTCGCGCGGCAGCTCGATCGGGAGCCCCGCGAGGGCCGCCCCGTAGCGGGCGGCGAGCGCCCGGCGCCGGTCGTTCATGGCGTCGAGCCGGCGCAGCAGCACGCGCCCGATCGCCGCCTGGACGTCGTTGAAGCGGAGGTTGAACCCGAGCTCCGCGTGGACGTCCTTGTTGAGCCGGCCGTGGTCGCGGAGCCGGCGGCAGCGGGCGGCGATCTCGTCGTCGTCGGTCACGAGGGCGCCGCCGTCGCCCATCACGGTCAGGTTCTTCGAGGGATAGAACGAGAACGCGGCGGCGCGGCCGAACGTGCCAACCTGCTGGTCGCGGACCCGGGCGCCGTGGGCTTGGCAGCAGTCCTCCAGCATCCAGAGCCCGCGCTGCGCGGCGAGGTCCCGGATCGCATCGACGTTCACCGGATGGCCGTAGAGGTGCACGGGCACGACGCCTACGGTGCGGGCCGTGACCTTCGCCGCCGCATCCTTGGGGTCGATCGTGTAGGTGTCGTCGATGTCGACGAAGACGGGGACGGCCTCGGCGAACAGCACCGCCTCCGCGGTGGGGAAGGCCGTGTGCGACGGGACCAGCACCTCGTCGCCGGGCTTCACGCCGAGCGCGCGCATCGCCATCCACAGGGCCGCGGTTCCGGAGTTCGTGAGGACGGCGTGGCGGGTGCCGACGTAGCGGGCGAACTCGGCCTCGAACTCGCGACATTCGGGGCCGAGGATATACTGACCGGAGTCGATGGCGGCGAGCGCCGCCCGCTTGATCTCGTCGTCCTTCGGGGGCCGGGACAGGGGGACGGACATCGGCGAGCTCCTCCTGGGAGTGCTGAGGGCCGACAGCAATCGGTCGTAGCGGCCGCGGTAGTGCAGCAGCGGTTCGCCCTCGTGGGCGGTCGCCGCCTCCACCCGGCCGACGAAGATCGTGTGATCGCCGCCGGGATGGATGCCGACCTTCTCGCACTCGATGTGGGCGAGCGCGCCGGGGATCATCGGGAGTCCGAGCCGTCCCGGGTGGGGCGTGAGAGCCTCGAACTTGTGGTCGATGTTCGACGCGAACCGCTGGGAGAGCGCCTCTTGGTGCGCGCCGAGGATATTGACGGCGAATCGGTCCGACGCGTGGAGCGCGGGGTAGCATCGCGCCTTGACGTCGACGCAGACGAGTACCAGCGGCGGCGTCAGCGAGACGGAGGTGAAGGCGCTCGCCGTGAGCCCGACCGGACGGCCCTCGGCGTCGCGAGCGGTGACGACCGTCACGCCACTCGCGAAGTGCCCGAGAACGCGGCGAAAGTCGTCGAGTCCGATCACCGTCTTGTTGTAGCAGGCCGCGCTCGAAAATGCAACTTCCCGCGCGGCGCGCGCACTTGACGGGTGGGGGGGCCACTCCTATAGTGAACTCCGTGGTCACCGAGGAGGCCGTCCTCAGCGCGCTCCGAACCCTCAAGGATCCCGGTCAGCAACAGGACATCGTGTCGCTCGGCCTCGTGCGAGACCTGGCGATCGACGGCGCGCAGGTCTCGCTCACGCTCGCGTTCACGACCCAGACGCCGGCGGCGAAGGTCGAGCTGCACAGCGCGACCCGCCGGCTGCTGGCCGAGCTCCCGGGCGTGAGCGCGGTCCGGGTGAAGATGGGGGCGGCGCGCGAGGTCGCGGCCGCGCCGCCGCGCCCGGGGCCGTCGGCGCCGGCGGCGGGGTCGTT
>QHRX01000279.1 GCA_003221455.1 Candidatus Rokuibacteriota bacterium | reverse complement strand
GTGATCTCGTTCGGTGCCCGCCGGATGCATCCGGCGCTCGCGCCGATGATCGAGCGCAACGCCTTCATCGGCGGCTGCGACGGCGTCGCCGTCACCAAGTCGGCCGAGCTCATCGACGCCGATCCGATGGGCACGATCCCGCACGCGCTCGTGCTCGTCATCGGCGACACCGTCGAGGCGCTCAAGGCCTTCCACGAGGTCGTGGACCCGAAGGTCCGCCGGGTCGCGCTCGTCGACACGCTGCAGGACGAGAAGTTCGAGGCGATCCGCGTCGCCGAGGCGCTCGGCCGGGACCTCTACGCCGTGCGGCTCGACACTCCGTCGTCGCGCCGCGGCGATTTCTTCCGCATCCTCGAGGAGGTGCGGTGGGAGCTCGACCTCCGCGGGCACGCGCACGTCCGGCTCCTCGTGTCGGGCGGGATCGACGAGCACGCGATCCTCCGCCTCAACCCGGTCGTGGACGGCTACGGTGTCGGCACCTCGATCGCCAACGCGCCCGTGTTCAACTTCGCCCTCGACATCGTGGAGGTCGAGGGGCGGCCGCGCGCCAAGCGCGGCAAGTGGTCGGGCGCCAAGCAGGTCTACCGCTGCCGCGGCTGCGGGGAGACCGTGGTCCTGCCCGCGGCGAAGGCGCCGGGCCGGTGCCCCTGCGGCGGCGAGCGGGAGGCGCTCTTGAAGCCGCTCCTCCGGCGGGGCCGGCTCGTGCGCGACCTGCCGCCCCCGCGCACGATCCGGGAGTACGTGCTCGAGCAGCTCCAGCGCGTCGAGCCCGCGAGCCTCGGCCGATCCCCCGAGCGCGCCGACTTCTGAGCGCGCCGCCCGGCGTTGACTCGGCGGCAGCTTTTTGAAACTATGGGCCCAGCCTCGCGTATGGCGCACGTACTGCAGCAGATCGTCGAGGAGAAATACCGAGAGCTCGCGCGCCGAAAGGCCCTCCGTCCGCGGCGTGAGCTCGAGCGGGACTGCCGGGCGGCCGCGCCCGCGCGGGATCTCGCGGCCGCGCTCCGGCCCCCGCCGGGCGGGGTGCGGCTGATCGCCGAGGTGAAGCGGGCGTCGCCCTCGGGCGGCGTCTTCACGGAGTCGTTCGACCCGGCATCCCAGGCCCGGGCCTACGCCGCCCACGGCGCGGCGGCGGTCTCCGTCCTGACCGACGAGAAGTTCTTCCAGGGATCGCTCGAGCACCTCCGGGCCGTGCGGGCCCAGGTCGAGCTGCCGCTCCTCCGCAAGGACTTCACCGTCGACGAGTACCAGCTCTGGGAGGCGCGCGCGGCCGGCGCCGACGCGGTCTTGCTGATCGTCTCGATCCTCGGTCCGGCCGAGCTCCGGGAGCTCCTGCTCGCGGCGAAGGGGCTCGGGCTCGGCGCGCTCGTCGAGGTCCACACGCGGCAGGAGCTCGAGCAGGCGCTCGGGGCGGGGGCGCCGATCGTCGGCCTGAACAACCGCGACCTCCGGACCTTCGAGACCCGGATCGAGACCACCCTCGAGCTGCTGCCGCTGATCCCCCCGGGCCCCGTCGTCGTGAGCGAGAGCGGGTTCACGACCGCCGCCGACGTCAGGCGGGTGGTGGCGGCCGGCGCCCACGCGGTCCTCGTGGGCGAGGCCCTCATGCGGGCCCCCGACGTCGGTGCGAAGGTGCGGGAGTTGGCGCTCCGATGACGAAGGTGAAGGTCTGCGGCATCACGAACCTCGGCGACGCGCTGCTCGCGGCCGAGGCGGGCGCCGACGCGCTCGGCTTCATCTTCGTCGAGGGCACGCCGCGGTTCCTCACGCCCGCCCAGGCCGGCCCGATCATCCGCGCGCTGCCGCCGTTCGTGACCGCCGTCGGCGTCTTCTGGAACCATCCCCAGGGCCACGTCAAGGCGGTGGCGGAATCGTGCGGCCTCGGCGCGCTCCAGTTCCACGGCGACGAGAGCCCCGAGGAGCTCCTGGGCTACGCGCTGCCGGTCATCAAGACGCTCAAGGTGGCGGGCGCGGCCGATCTGGCCCGGATGGGCGCCTACCGGGTCGGGGCCTTCCTCCTCGACAGCCCGGAGCGGTGGAGCGAGGGCCAGGCGCGCCCGCCCATCCCGTGGCCCCTGGCCCGCGAGGCCGCGGCCCGCGGGCGCGTCCTCCTGTCCGCCGGCCTCACCCCCGCGAACGTGGCCGAAGCGATCGAGATCGCCCGGCCCTGGGGCGTCGACGTGAACTCGGGCGTCGAGGCCGGGCCCGGGAAGAAGGATCCGGTGAAGCTCCGCGAGTTCGTCCTGGCGGCCAAACGGAGATGACGCAGTCCCCCGGCCGCCCGGGCCGGCCGCGCGCGCGGCAGGGCGGGGGGCGCGCCCTGGCCGGGGGGCCGCCGGCGGCAGGCGTCGGCGCGGGGCTGCCCGATCGCGGCGGGCACTTCGGCCGCTACGGCGGCCGCTTCGTGCCGGAGACGCTCATGAGCCCGCTCATCGAGCTGGAGCGGGCCTGGGCGGCCGCCCGGCGGGACCGGAGCTTCCAGGCGCGGCTCGCC
>QHRX01000187.1 GCA_003221455.1 Candidatus Rokuibacteriota bacterium | reverse complement strand
GAGTGCTGCCCAGACCAGGAGCGTCGGCCGCCAGCCCCAGGCCTCGACGAGCGCCTGGCCCAGGGGGATGAAGCAGAAGGCGCCGAACCCGGTGCCGAGATCGGCCACGGCGATCGCGCGGCCGCGCGCGCCGGGAAACCACAGCGCCGCGATCACCATGTTCACCTGGCTGCCGAGGGCGGCCAGGCCGAGGCCCCCGACGACGCCGTACGTGAGGGCCAGCGCCCAGAGGGCGTGGACCCGGCTGGCGGCGAGCAGGCCGAGCGCGGCGACGGCCGCGCCCCCTTGGATCAGACGGCGGGGACCGAGGCGGTCGAGCCCGTGGCCGACGAGCGGGCCGGCGCCGTCGCCGATGAAGAGGACGAGAGCCTGGACGGCGGCGACGGCGCCACGGGAGGCGCCGAACTCGTCGATCAGGGGCAGGTAGAGCACGGCGAACGCCATGACGATCCCGTTCTGGATCGCCAGCGTGAGGGCCGCGATGGCGAGGGCCCGGCGGGGCCGCGCCTCGGGGCTCAGGAGCCGAAGGCGTCGCAGCCGGTGATGTCGCGGCCGATGATCAGCGTGTGGATGTCGTGCGTACCCTCGTAGGTGTTGACGGTCTCGAGGTTCATGAGGTGCCGGATCACCGGGTGCTCGTCGACGATGCCGGCGGCGCCCAGGATGTCGCGGGCCATCCGCGCCGTATCGAGGGCGATCTGCACGTTGTTCATCTTCGCCATCGAGATCTGCTGGGCCCGGGCCTTGCCCTCATCCTTGAGGCGGCCGAGCTGCAGGCACAAGAGCTGCGCCTTCGTGATCTCGGTCACGATCCACACGAGCTTCTGTTGCACGAGCTGAAAGGAGGCGATCGGGCGGCCGAACTGGACCCGCTGCTGGGCGTACTGGAGTGCCCAGTCGTAACACGCCATGGCCGCCCCCACCGCGCCCCAGGCGATGCCGTAGCGCGCCTGGGAGAGGCAGGAGAGGGGGCCCTTGAGGCCCTTGACGCCGGGCAGCCGGTTCACGACGGGGATGCGGCAATCCTGGAGCGAGAGCTCGGAGGTGATCGACGCGCGCATCGAGAACTTGCCGTGGATGTCGAGCGTGGAGAAGCCGGGCGTGCCCCGCTCGACCAGGTAGCCGTAGATCTCGTGGTCCTCCGCGTCCTTCGCCCACACGAGGGCGACGTCGGCGATCGACCCGTTCGTGATCCAGAGCTTCGTGCCGTTCAGGATCCAGGCGTCGCCCCGTCGGGCGGCGCGGGTCTTCATGCCGCCGGGGTCGGAGCCGTGGTCGGGCTCGGTGAGGCCGAAGCATCCGACCGCAGTCCCCGCGGCGAGCGCGGGGAGCCATCGCTCCTTCTGGGCGTCGGAGCCGTAGGCGTGGATCGGGTACATCACGAGGGCCGACTGGACCGACGCCGCCGAGCGGAGGCCCGAGTCGCCGCGCTCGAGCTCCTGCATGATGAGCCCGTAGGCGACGTTGTTGAGGCCGGCGCAGCCGTACCCCTTCAAGGTCGCACCGAACACGCCGAGCTCGCCGAGCTTGGGGAGCAGGGCCACCGGGAAGGTGCCCTGGCGGTGATGCTCGGTCACGATCGGAAGGTACTCGGCCTCGACCCAGTCACGGATGGCGTCGCGCACCATGCGCTCGTCCTCGGACAGGAGCGCGTCGATGCCGTAGTAGTCGACCCCCCGGAACTTCTCCATGGCTCAGCCCTCGCCGCCCGAATGCTACACCCCGGGCTCCCGGTTTGAGAAGAGGGTCAGGCGTTGAGGAGCTCGAAGATGCTGCCGACCAGGGCCTCGTGATCCTCCACGTTGTTGCGAAAGATCCCGAGCTCAGGCAGGTCGGTGAGGTCGACCGTCTTGAAGGGCGCGCCCGGCTGGTACTCGGCAAACGAGATGACTTGGAAGCAGGACCGTCCCGGCTCGGGATGCTCGGTCACGAGGACGAAGTAGAGCTTCGGCCACTGGCGCCGGGCCATCAGGAAGACCGACCGGTCGCCCCGCTGGTTCTCGACCGAGATGAACTGGTCGATGTGCGGCCGATACTTCACCTCGAGCAGGAGCTCGAACGGCTCGCCGGTGCCGGTCTCGAGGCTCGCCCGGAAGTCGGGCGAGAAGTCCTCCCGGCCGAAGCGGAGCGGGAACTGCTCGGTGTGGAAGCGGTCGACCCGATACCGCGCGCGCCGGAAGATCGACTCCACGAGGGCTTCGGCGATCCGGCTCTTGGCCTCGAGGAGATCCATCGCGTCGGCGTCTCAGGCCTCAGACATTCGTCGGGATCGCCGGCCCGTCTTCGTTCAGGGCCTTGACCAGGGCCTGGGCCAGAAGCTGATCGTGCTCGTGGGTCATCGCGAAGACGCGGCACTGGGCCACCTTGCCAGGGAGGTACTTCAAGAGCTCGCGCAGCGGCTCCGCGCTCACGCGCTGGGTGGTCGGGTCGTAGACGTAGATCTGGCGGTCGCCCATCGCGAGCGGGTTGAGCGGCCGCGGATCCTGCTGGGCCATGTCGATCTTGAACGGGAGCTGTCGGAGCTCCCGGGGCAGCATCCTGCGGGCCTGACCCTCGACCGTCGCCTCGTCCATGAAGCGCTGGCCGGGCTTGGCCTCAAAGAGGTCGAGCACGACCTCGTGCGCCATCCGCCACTTGAGCCGACGGTCCAGGATCTGGCGCCACTCGGCGCCGAGGCGCTCCTTCTCAGGCTCGTCGGAGTCGTGCCAGCGGCCGACCTCCTCGAGGAGCGTCCACTCCGTGAGGTGCAGATACGGGTGCAGGTCCTTGCGCAGGTCGTAGGGGAAGGCGATCTGCATCGTCTCGCGGAAGATCTCCTTGAGGTGCAGGTCGATGCCGCGGGTGGTGCGATGGTAGTAGACGTTCGTGTACATGTAGAAGCGGGCGTTCAGGAACATGATGAACGCCTGGAGCCCGCTGCGGTCGAGCGTGAGCCCGCTCTCGGTGAAGAACGAGTAGTAGATGATGCGGTCGATGTCGATCGGGCCGACGGCGACGCCGCACATGTAGGCGTCACGGAGGACGTAGTCCATGTTGTCCGCGGTGAAGACCCCGGAGAGCAGGGGCTTGAGGTGCGGGAGCCACGTGGGGTGGCCGGCCTCGGGATGCGTGTAGCCCTTCCCCATCAGGTAGCAGATCCACTCGGGATCGATCGTCTCGCCGGGGGCGAAGACGCCGCCCGGGCTCCGCCGGAGGCCGCGCAGGACGTCGCCGAGCTCCTCGCGGATGATGCGCTGGCCGACGAGCTCGTGGGTCAGCTCGTAATCGGAGAGGAAGTTGTCGTCGAAGAAGTGGCCGAAGGGCCCGTGCCCGACGTCGTGGAGCAACCCGGCCACGCGCAGCAGCTCTTCGATCAGCGGCAGCGACGGCGTCTCCGGGAACACCGCCTTGAGCGAGGGGTAGAGCTGCTGGGCGAGCCGGCCCGACAGGTGCATCACGCCGAGCGAGTGCTGGAACCGGCTATGCTCCGCGGCAGGGAAGACCCAGCGGGCGGATTGCAGCTGCGGGATGCGACGAAGCCGCTGCACCCAGGGCGTGTCGATGAGATCCTGCTCGGTTGCCTCGCCGGGGATCCCGTCCGGGCGGGTATAGAGGAGGTACCGGTGGATGGGGTCGGCGATGAGACCCCGACCTCGATAGGTGTCGGCCGCCCCCTTCATATCTCGCAGCGTACCCCACTTCCGCCCCGCACGGCAAAGCCCTCGGGACTCAACGGTTCGTGTACTGCCGGTCGTAGTACTGGGTGAAGAGTCCCGACCGGAGCGGCCGCCACCAGGCCTCGTGGGTCCGGTACCAGCCGACCGTCGTCTCGAGCGCCTGCTCGAAGGAGTGACGCGGCGCCCAGCCGAGGGCGCGCAGCTTCGACGCGTCGAGCGCGTAGCGGCGGTCGTGACCAGGCCGGTCCGTCACGGGCTGGATCAGCGACTCGGGCTTCCCCAGCAGGCGCAGGATGCGCCGGGTCAGCTCCCGATTCTCGATTCCGGTCCCGCCCCCGATGTTGTAGATCTCGCCGTCCCCACCGTGGCGGAGGACGAGGTCGATCGCCGCGCAGTGATCGAGCACGTAGAGCCAGTCGCGCACCTGCCGCCCGTCGCCGTAGAGCGGCAGCGGCCGGTTCTCGAGCGCGTTCGTGACAAAGAGCGGAATTACCTTCTCCGGGTATTGGTAGGGCCCGAAGGTGTTCGCGCCGCGGGTGACGACGACGGGCAGCCGGTGGGTGATCCAGTAGGCGCGCGCGAGTAGGTCGGCCGCCGCCTTCGACGCGGAGTAGGGATTGGACGGGTTCAGGGGGTCGCTCTCGCGCGCCGCCCCCGCGGCCATGCTCCCGTAGACCTCGTCCGTGCTCACCTGGACGAACCGGGCGATCCGGAGCTCGCGCGCGGCGTCGAGTAGCGTGCCCGTGCCGCCGACGTTGGTGCGCAGAAACTCGCCGGCGGCGAGGTTGGCGCGGTCGACATGACTCTCGGCCGCCAGGTGCACCACGGCGTCCACGCCCCCCATCGCCTCGCGCACGAGCCGCGGATCGCCGACGTCGCCGTGCACGAACCGGTAGCGGGGATCCCCCTCGACGTCGCGCACGTTCTCCAGGTTGCCGGCGTAGGTGAGCGTGTCCAGGTTGACGACGCGGTCCTCCGGATGGGTCTCGAGCACGTGGCGGATGAAGTTCGACCCGATGAAGCCGGCGCCGCCGGTGACGAGCAGCTTCATCCCCCTACCCGCGGGAGACGTCCCAGATCTCGGCCCCCGCGAAGTCCCAGGGCAGCCGCCCCTCGTCGCAGGTGGCCGGCTCCGGCGTGAAGCCGAGGTCCGTGAAGTAGATGACGTGCCCGGGCCCCGCCGCGAGGTTCCGCGCGCCGTGGGCCACGCCGGGCGGGATCCGGAGCAGCCGCGACTGGCCGTCGCCGAGCACGATCCGGCTCCGCAGCCCCTCGGTCTTCGACCCCTTGCGCACGTCGATCAGCACGCAGAGCAGCCGGTCCGAGGGCGGGACGAACCAGACGTCGGTCTGACGCACGTGGACGTGGAAGGCCTTGATCACGCCGGGCCCGAGCTCGCTGTAAGTGACCTGCTGGGCGGTGAAGCCGTGCAGGCTCATGAGGGCGCCGGCCCGCAGTCGCCCGAGCTCGGTCAGCGCGCCCCCGTCGTCGACGTGGCGCGCGAGGTCCACGAGCTGGACGCCCTCGACGCGGGGCACCGGGGCATAGCTCTGCAGGCTGAACGCCCGCTTGGCGTCGGCGCTGAGGTCCATGGCCCGGTCAGACGAGGCCCAGCTGGCTGCGGTCGCCGAGCATGAAGTTGTACGACCGGGGCTTGGTCCCCGCGCGGTAGATCGAGACCTGCCGGCCGATCAGGCTCGACTCGATCCGGCCGGCGATGTCGGTGATGGACGAGCCCTCGAGCACGATCGAGTGCTCGACCTCGCTGCTCCGGACGATCGCGTGGTCGCCCACGGCCGTGAACGGTCCGATGTACGCGTTCTCGATCATCGCCCCCTTCCCGATGACGGCGGGGCCGCGGATCGTGCTCTGCACGACCTTGGCGCCGACCTCGATGATCACCTTGCCGAGCACCTCCGAGCCCTCCACCTCGCCCGCGATCCGGCGGTCGATCGTGTCCAGGACGAGGCGGTTGGCCTCCAGGATGTCCTCCAGCTTCCCCGTGTCCTTCCACCAGCCGTCGATGATCCGCGGCACCACGACCCGGCCGTGGTCGATCAGCCACTGGATCGCGTCCGTGATCTCCAGCTCGCCCCGGGCCGAGGGGCGGATCGCCTGGACCGCCTCGAACACGTGCCGGTCGAACATGTACACGCCCACCAGGGCCAGGTCCGACGCCGGCGTCGTCGGCTTCTCGACGAGGCGGACCACCCGGCCCCCCGCCAGCTCGGCGACGCCGAACTGCTGCGGGTTCGGCACGCGCGCCAGGAGGATCTGGGCGTTCGGCGCCGTCGCCCGGAATTCGTCCACGAGCGACGTGAGCCCGGCCCGGAGCAGGTTGTCGCCGAGGTACATGACGAACGGCTCCCCCCCGACGAAGGCCTCGGCGATCAGGACCGCGTGGGCGAGCCCGAGCGGCGCCTCCTGCTCGATGTAGGTCACGCGCGCCCCGAACCGGGCCCCGTCGCCGACCGCGTCCTTGATCTCCTGACGGGTATCGCCCACCACGATGCCGATGTCCCGGATGCCGGATTCCACGAGCGCCTCGAGCCCGTAGAAGAGGATCGGCTTGTTGGCGACGGGCACGAGCTGCTTGGCGGAGGTAAAGGTGATCGGCCGCAGGCGGGTACCGCGCCCGCCCGACAGGATCAGGCCCTTCATGCGCTACAATGCTCCCAGGCTGGCACGGGTTTAGGCGTCAGTATAGCAGCCGCGGCTACGCACCAACAAGGCCGGCCGGATTCCCGCTTGACCCGATAGGGATTAGGGGTATTATCAAGTAGATGAAAACCCTAAAGGATATGCTGGCTGAGGCTCGCCAGGTCGTCCCAGAGGAGGGCCCGGAGGAGCTGAGCCGGCGGCTCAGGGCCGGGGAGCAAATCGCGGTGATCGACGTGCGCGATCCCGACGAGTATCGGGACGGCCACATCGAGGGGGCGACGAATATCAGCCGCGGCTTTCTCGAGTTCCGGATCGGCGCCGCGGTGACGGATCCAAAGACGCCGATGGTCGTCTACTGCCAGTCGGGCCTCCGTTCCGTGCTGGCCGCCAAGTCGCTCCGGGAGCTCGGCTACACGACGGTCGTCAACCTCAAAGGTGGCTTCCAAAAGTGGGCCCAGTCGGGACTTCCCGTCGTCAAGGACGCCCCGCTCACGACCGACCAGATCCAGCGTTACAGCCGGCATTTCCTGCTGAGCCAGATCGGCGAGAAGGGGCAGCGCGCGCTCCTCCGGTCGAAGGTCCTCCTCATCGGCGCCGGCGGCCTCGGGTCGCCGACGGCGCTCTACCTGGCCGCGGCCGGCGTGGGGACGATCGGGCTCATGGACGGTGACGTCGTCGACCTCACGAACCTGCAGCGCCAGATCCTGCACACCACGGCCGACGTCGGCAAGCCGAAGGTCGAGTCGGGCGCCAGGAGCCTGAGGGCCCTCAACCCTGACGTGAACGTGATCCCGTTGCCGATGCGCATCGACGTCGACAACGTCCTGGACATCATCAAGGACTACGACCTGATCGTCGACGGCTCGGACAACTTCGATACCCGTTACCTCGTCAACGACGCCTGCTACCTGGCCGGCAAGACGAACGTCCACGGCTCGATCTTCCAGTTCGAGGGGATGGCGACGGTGTTCGCGCCGAACGAGGGCCCGTGCTACCGCTGCCTCTATCCAACCCCTCCGCCGCCGGGCCTCGTGCCCAGCTGAAGCGAGGCTGGAGTCCTGGGCGTGCTCCCAGGCATGATCGGGATGGTGCAGGCGACGGAGGCCATCAAGCGCCTCACCGGTGTCGGCGAGCCGCTCATCGGGCGGCTCCTGACCTACGACGCTCTCGGCATGCGCTTCCGCGAGGTCAAGCTCCGGCGGGATCCGAATTGCCCGCTCTGCGGCGCGAACCCGACGATCAAGGATCTCTCGATCCACGCCGAGGGCGCGGCGACGGCCTGCGCCGTCGGGGGCAACGATCACGGCGAGCCCGTGGCCGCTCCGACCGCCGCCCCCGCCCAGCGCTCCGGCGGCTGAGCTCGAAGCCGACGGCCTTCCGCCGGGGCCGACACCCCCGAGCCCGACCGTCGCGCCACCCGGCCCCCTGCGGCCTTCCGGCGCCCTGCTCACCTGTACCCGCAGCGCGCCGGGGCACCCCGACCGAGAATAGCCTCAGCTGGCTCTCTTCCTCCTGACCGAGCCCTCGCGGCGATTGCGCTCGGTCCCGCGGAAGCGCGGCTGGCGGGCGCCGCGCCGACGACCCCCGTCGGCGGGGGGCCGGACGACCCGGCCAAATTCGGCCCCGCCCCGCGCTCCCCGCAACTTGGCTTCCAACCCCACGGGGATGTTATTGTTCTAGAGTAGATGCGGCTCCCCATCAAAATCTTCCTGGCCTGTTCCCTGGTCGTCGTTGTCCTGGCAGGGGTGGCGGTCTGGAGCCTGGTCGAATTGGCTCACCTGGCCTCCGCCGAGCGGACCGTCACGGTCCAGACCGCCGAGGCCCTCCGGCTGCAGGTGCTGATCCGTGAGGCGGTCGTCGAGGCGAGCCATCTCGAAATGCGGAACCTGGTCTTCGGTGACCGCGAGTACGCCGCGGTATCGAGCGCCCGCGCGGCGCGCATCGCGTCGGAGCTCGACCGCGTGGAGGCGCTCGTGACGACCGACGCGGAGCGGGACTCGCTCAAGCAGGCCGCCCAGGCCTTCAACGACTTCCGCGCCATCGTGGTCCGGGCCCGCGGCCTCCGGGCGCGGGGGGATGTGAAGAGAGCCGAAGAGCTGATGCAGTCCTCCGGCCAGCCGATCGTCACGCGGGTCGTCTCCACGATGGACAACCTCGTCCGACTCACCCAAGGCTCGCTCGATCGGAGCCAGACGGAGGCAACGGAGGCCCTCGGCGAGACGCGCACCGCGATCGAGCGGCTTCGCGCTCGCACCCTGACCGCGGTGACCGTGGCGATGGTCGCGGCGGTGCTGGTGGCGCTCGCGGGCACGGCCGCCATCGCGGTGCGGCTGACGCGATCGCTCCGCCGACTGTCGGAAGCGACGAAGGCGGTCGCCGAAGGGGCGTTCCACGAGCCGCTCTCGATCGAGTCCAAGGACGAGGTCGGAGAGCTGGCCCAGTCGTTCAATCGCATGGCGGTGCGCCTCCGCGAGATCGACCAGCTCAAGGAGCAGTTCTACTCGACGGTCTCGCACGAGCTCCGCTCGCCCCTGAACGCGATGCGGGAGTCCGCGCGGCTGATCGAGGAGCGGGCGGCCGGGCCCCTCACCGCCAAGCAGGAGCGCCTCATATCGATCATGCACCGGAGCACCGAGCGGCTCCTCCGGCTGGTGAACGAGGTGCTCGACCTCTCGCGGGCGAGCGCGGGCCTCCTGTCCCTGGAGCGCGGCTGGTTCGACGCGGGCGCGGTGATCGCGCGGACGCTGGACGAGCTCCGCCCCCAGGCCGAGCAGCGCGGCGTCGCCCTCCGGTTCGAGAACGGCGCAAGGGCGCCCCGCCTCTTCGGCGACCAGGACCGGGTCGTCCAGATGGTCGTCAATCTCGTGGCCAACGCGCTGCGCTTCACCCCGTCGGGCGGCTCCGTGACGGTGCGGGTCCACGCGACCGACACGGACGTCCAGGTCCTGGTCGAGGACACGGGCGCCGGGATCCGTGCCGAGCTCCTCCCCCACGTGTTCGAGCGCTTCCGACAGGCGCACAGCGGGCGGGGTGGCGCCGGCCTCGGGCTCGCCATCGTTCGCGCCATGGCCGAGGCGCACGGTGGTCGCGTCACGGTCGAGTCTGAGGAGGGGAAGGGCAGCCGGTTCACGATCACGCTCCCGCAGGGGGCCGAGACGCCGGTGCCCGTGGGCGCGCGGACGTGATGAGGACGGCCGCCGTCAGGGCCCGGTCCCAGGGCGCAGACCGCCCGGCACGGGCGACCGGCGGCGGGCGGGGCTCGCGCGGCGCCGCGCGACTCTCACGCGCCCACGGAACATCGAGCTGACCTCCGAGCGGCGCCGGTGACCGACAAGACGATCCTGATCATCGACAACGACGAGGCGCTCGTCGACGTCCAGTCGTTCTATTTTTCTGAGCACGGCTACACCGTCTACACGGCGCTCGACGGCGACCAGGGGGTCGAGCTGGCGGTCCGCCACAGCCCCGCGGCGATCGTCTGCGACGTGATCATGCGGAACATGCACGGCTTCGAGGTCCTCCAGGCGCTGCGCCGGCGCCCGGAACTCACTCGGACGGTCGTGATCATGACGTCGGCCAAGGCCTACAAGCCGGACATCGCGCGCGCCCTCGAGCTGGGCGCGACCGATTACGTGGTGAAGCCCTTTCGCACCGACGAGCTGCTGTCGGTCGTCGAGCGGCACCTCGCCGCCGCCCGCGAGGCCTAGATGCGGGTGACCTTCTGGGGTACGCGAGGGTCCATCGCCACCCCCGGCCCCTCCACGACCGTCTACGGCGGCAATACCTCCTGCGTCGAGGTGCGG
>QHRX01000186.1 GCA_003221455.1 Candidatus Rokuibacteriota bacterium | reverse complement strand
TTCACGGTCCACCTGTTCCTGAGCCACACGCACTGGGATCACATCCAGGGCTTCCCGTTCTTCATGCCCGCCTATCAACCGACGGCCACCATCCACATTTACGGCTCGACCGGCCTGGGACGCCCGCTGGAAAAGCTGATGCGGGGGCAGATGGACCCGGATTACTTCCCGGTCGCGCTCGGCGAGCTGGCGTCGACCCTCCTCGTCCACGAGCTCCGGGGCACCACGGTGGAGATCCGCGACGTGACGATTACGACTGCGTACCTCAACCATCCGGGGATGAACCTGGGGTACCGCGTCGTCCACGACGGCAAGACCCTCGTCTACGCCACCGACAACGAGCCCTACCGCGTGACGCTCGACCGTCTCGGACTGCGGGGGGCGGCCGGCCGCGACTTCGGCCGGCGGCTCGACGAGGAGTTCATCCGGTTCGTCGACGGCGCCGACCTCTACATCGGCGAGGCCCAGTACACGGACGAGGAGTACCCCCGGCGGATCGGCTGGGGGCACTCGTCAGTCTCGGCGACGGTCGAAGCGGCGCTGGCGTCGCGCGTCGCGTCGCTCGCCCTCTTCCACCACGACCCCATGCACGACGACGCGACGGTGGCGGGGATGGCCGACGCCGCGCGCCGCCTGATCGCGGCGCGGGGGTCGACGATGCACTGCTTCGCCGCCCGGGAAGGGGCGGTGATCGACCTCTGACCCCCTCGGGCTACTTGCCCAGTGGGGTCTCCCGGTAGGCGCCGACCGTCACCTCGACGTCCTCGGCCTGCCCGTTGCGGAGGACGCCGAGGCGGACACGGGTCCCCACCGGCGTGACCGCCACCAGGCGCTGGAGGTCCTTCGGCGCCTCGACCGGGGTG
>QHRX01000185.1 GCA_003221455.1 Candidatus Rokuibacteriota bacterium | reverse complement strand
GTCGCCGCGACGGCGCCTCCGCTCGCGCGGCCGCCGAGCGCGCCCACCGCGAACGCCGCGAGCCCGAGCCCGGAGGCCATCACCTGCGTGCGCACCGGGATCGCCGACGACATGAGCGCCAGCGGACCGAGCGTCGACGCCAGGAGTCCCTGGGCGAGCACGAGCAGTGCCCACGGCTCGTGGGGCCAGAGGCTCCCGACCAGGGCGAGGCCGAGCACGCCGCTCCAGAGCGCCAGATCGTGCCCGCCGCCGCGGTCGAACACCGCGATGCGCTCGCGGAGGCCGGCCGCGCCGGCGACGAAGAGGCCGAGGACCGCGACCACGAGCACGCCCGTGAGCCGCCGGCCCCACGGCCCGCCCACGGCGAGCGACGGAAGCGCGACGAGCGCCCCGGCGCGGACCGTCCCCAGAAAGAGATCGGGCGCCGCCCAGGCCGCGTAGACGGCCCAGGCCTCCGCCCAGCCCGCCGCGGCCAGCGCGAGCGCCAAACCGACGGCCGCGCCCGCCCGCGTCGGCGGCGCGCCCGGGCGGAGCAGCGGGAAGCTCCCCACGACGAACGTGAGGGCGAGCCCGAGGAACCGCACGAACTCCCCAGCGCCCGACGCACCCACGGCCGGGTCGGCCCACGCCGCCCCCGAGCGCGGCGCGCCGGGCACGCGCCGGCCGGTCTCGAAGATCAGCCGGGCGCCGGCGGGGTACGAGAGGCGATCGCCGGGGCGCAGCGTGATCGCGGCGCCGGGGCGCGGCCGCCACTCCTCTACCGACGTCGTGCCTCCGTCGGAGACGATCACGCCGAAGACGTCCGGGCTCGCGGCCTGAACCCGGTGGGGCTCGCTGAAGGTCAGCACTCCCGCGGTCGGAAAGGTGCCGCCCGATCGGACCCACGGGCTCGTCGTCTCGAAGCAGAATGCCGAGCGCGACGCGACGCTGGCCCACGCCGCCATCGGTCCGAGGCCGGACGCGTGGGCGACCGCGGCGAGCACGAGCCACGCCACGAGGAGCGCGGCGGGCACGAGCCGGGGCCACCACCGCCCCGCGGGCGGCCACACCGTCAGCGCGAACGCGCACCCCGCGGCGATCACCACGCCCCGCCAGCGCGGCGCGCCGACCCCGCTGGCGATGTCGCCGAAGAGCGCCAGGCCGGCGGAGAGCAGGAGCAGCGCCGCCAGCAACGTGAGCGGGGCGAGGACCCGGCTCGCCTCGGCCGCCCGCTCCCTGCGACCGCCGAGGAGCGCCGCGCAGGGCCCCAGCACGACGAGGAGGACCAGCAGCGGCCCGGCGGACCCGCCGGCGTAGAGATGCGCGGCGACGCCGAGCACGAGGACGGGGCCGAGCCAGAGCGATGCGAAGCGGAACGCGATCATCGTCTCGGGGAGCGCCCGGACGGGAAGAGCGCGAGCGTGAGGAGTGCGGCCAGGACGGGGGCGACGGCGCCGCCGTACCACCAGAGGAGGCTCACGCCCGCGACGCGGACGGCGCCGAGATCGAAGGGACCGGCGACGAGGAGCGCCAACCCCGCGAGCAGGAGTCCGAGTGCCAGGCCGAACCGCCGCCTCACACACCGTATTCTAGCCTCGCCGTGCGGCGTGCCGGGGGCCAGAATCGACCGCCGTCGCCACTCTTCGGCCGGGAGTCGTCGGGCGGCGGCGTCCCGACCCGGACGCGCTGGGGTACACTACGCGGCATGAGCACAGCCATCCAACGAGTCCTGGTCGTCACCGCCCATCCCGACGACTCCGAGTTCGGCGCCGGCGGCACCGTCGCGAAGCTCGCGCGGGAGGGCAAGGAGATCACCTACGTCATCGTGACCGACGGCAGCAAGGGCTCCCGCGACCGCACGATGACGCCCGAGCGCCTGACGAGGATCCGTCAGGCGGAGCAGGGGAACGCCGCCAAGACCCTCGGCGTGGAGCGCGTGGAGTTCCTTGGCTACGTGGACGGCGAGCTCGAAGACACCCGCGACCTCCGCCGCGACGTCACGCGCCAGATCCGCCGCTGGCGGCCCGACCTCGTCATCACCCAGAATCCGCACCGCACCTCCAACCTCTACGCCTCGCACCGCGACCACCGGATCACCGCCGGGGTCGTGCTCGACTGCGTGTACCCGCTGGCGCGGGACCACCTGGCCTTCCCCGAGCTGCTCCCGGAGTGCGAGCCCCACAAGGTCGGCGAGGTGTACCTGATGGCGTGGGACAACCCCGCGGTCGTCGTCGACATCGCGGAGACGATGGACCTGAAGCTCAAGGCGCTCGCGTGCCACGCGAGCCAGTTCGACGACTTCGGCGCCCTCGAGGAACGCGTGCGCGAGCGCAGCGCCTCCCTCGGCCAGGCGCGCGGCTACGCCTACGCGGAGACCTTCGACCGGATCGTGATGCCGCGGTGAGCCCGCGGGCGCTCGCCCGGTGATCCACGTCGGAACGTCGGGCTATAACTACCCCGAGTGGAGAGGCACCTTCTATCCGGCGACGCTCCCGGCGTCCCGGATGCTCCCGTTCTACGCGGAGCGGTTCACGGCGGTCGAGATCAACTACACCTTCTACCGGATGCCGACGGCGAAGGCGCTCGGCGGCTGGGCGGCGGCGACGCCTCCCCGCTTCGTCTTCGTGCTGAAGGCGCCGCGGCGGATCACCCACGACCAGCGCCTCGTGGGCATCGACGAGCCGCTCACCTACTTCCGGGACACCGCCCGCACGCTCGGAGAGAAGCTCGGCCCGCTCTTCTTCCAGCTCCCGCCCAACTTCCGGAAGGACACCACGCGGCTCGGGGACCTGCTCGCGATGCTCCCCCGCGGCGAGCGGCACGCCTTCGAGTTCCGCCACCACTCCTGGTTCGACGACGGTGTCTACGCGCTGCTCCGGGCCTGGAACGCGGCCCTCTGCGTCGCCGACACCGAGCGCGGCACCACCCCTCTCGTGGCCACCGCGGACTTCGGCTACGTCCGCCTCCGGGACGCCCAGTACACCGACGCCGAGCTCGGCGAGTGGGCGGCGCGGGCCCGGGACCCGGGCTGGCGGGACGCCTACGTCTTCTTCAAGCACGAGGAGTCGGGCGCGGGCCCCGCCCTCGCCGAGCGCCTGGTCGGGATCCTCTCTCCCCGGCCTCCGGGGTAAAATACTCGTCGTGCGGGACGCGCTCAGGCTGGTCGCCGTGGCCGGACTCGCCGCGGCGATGGTCTCGGCGGCGCCGACGCCCGTGCCCCCGAGCCGGCTGCTCGACGAGGTGAAGGTCCTGACCGCGTCCGCGATGGACGGACGCGCGGCGGGGACGCCGGGCAACGAGCGGGCGGCCCGCCACATCGCCACCGTGCTGCGCGAGGCTGGCCTCCGCGCCGTCGACGCCGCCGGCTACGCGCGTCCTTTCGCCATCCCCGCGCGCGTCCGCTTGGGCGAGGGCAACCAGCTCGCCCTGGCCACGCCCGCGCCGCGCCCCTTCGCCCTCGGAACCGACTGGACGCCCGTCGGCGGCTCCGCCGACGGCGTGGTCGGGGGCGACCTCGTCTTCGTCGGCTACGGGATCTCCGCGCCCGACCTCGGCTGGGACGAGTACGCCGACCTCGACGTGCGCGGCCGGATCGTGCTGGCGCTCGGCGGCGAGCCGCGCCGGGCCGATCCGTCGAGCCCGTTCGCGACCGCCTACCTGGCCGGCTACGGGCAGCTCCGCGAGAAGATGCGGACGGCGCGGGCGCACGGGGCGCGCGCGCTCCTGTTCGTGCCGCGCCCCGAGGCCGAGGCGGACCGGCTCCCGCCGATCGGCGCCGCCGGCGCCGTCGACCTGGTCGCGGCGGCCGTCACTCGGACGACGGCCGACGCGCTGCTGGCGGCGGCGGGCGAGCGGCTCGCGCCGCTCCGGAACCGCATCGACGCGACCCTCACGCCGGCGTCGCGGCCGCTCGCGCGCACGCGGGTGGAGCTCGCCGTCCGGCTCCTCCGCGACGCGGGGACGACCACCAACATCGTCGCCGAACTGCCGGGGACGGATCCGTCGCTCGCGCGCGAGGTGGTCGTGGTCGGCGCCCACTACGACGCCCTCGGACGCACCGGCCAGGGCTCCCTCGACCCCGCGCACCCGACCGCGCTGCACCCCGGTGCCGACGACAACGCCTCGGGCACGGCCGCCGTGCTCGAGCTGGCGCGGGCCTTTGCCGCCGCGGGGGGCACCCCGCGCACGCTCGTCTTCGCCCTCTTTTCGGGCGAGGAGATGGGGATGCTCGGCTCCGCCGCCTACGTCCGTCAGCCCCCGGTCCCCCTCGAGCGGACGGTCGCGATGGTGAACTTGGACATGATCGGCCGCCTGCGGGACCGCCGACTCTACGTGAGCGGGCTCGCGAGCGGGCGTGGGCTCGAGCCCGTGGTCGCGGCGGCGGCCGCCGAGCTCGGGCTCCGGGTCGAGCTGGGGCGGAGCCCGTACGCGCCGTCGGACCAGATGTCCTTCTACGAACACGGCGTGCCCGTCCTCTTCTTCCACACGGGCTCGCACGAGGACTACCATCGGCCGACCGATACGTGGGACCGGATCAACGCCGACGGCCTCGCCCGGGTCACGACCCTCGCCGCCCACGTCGTCGACCGTCTGGCGCGTGGTCCGGCGCCCGTCTACGCCAAGGTCCTGGCCGGCCCGCCGGAGCCGGACCCTGGCGCCACACACGCCCCGGGGCACCCCGGCTACCTCGGCGTCGCCCCGAGCCTCGGCGACGACGCGCCGGGGGTGCGACTCTCGGCGGTCCAGCCCGGCACCGCCGCCGCCCGCGCGGGCCTGCAGCCGGGCGACGTCGTCGTGCGCTTCGCCGGCATCCGCGTCTACACGCCGGAGGATCTGCGCGACTCGATTACCGCCCGCGCCCCAGGCGAGGCCGTCGAGGTCGTCTACCTGCGCCAGGATCGGGTGCGCACGGTGCCGGCCGTCCTCGGCGCCCGGCCCTGAGATGACCCTCACCGAGCTGCTGGGCCGCCGCGCCGCCACGGATCCGGGCGCCCAGTACTTCAACGTGTACGACGAGATGATCTCCTACGGCCGACTCTGGGCGGAGAGTCTTCGGTACGCGACGGGGCTCGCCCGCGCCGGCGTCGGCGCCGGGGACAAGGTGTGCCTGATCTACCCGACATGCGCGGAGTTTTTCTACACGTTCGTTGGCGCCCTCCGCCTCGGGGCGATCCCCGTGCCCCTCTATCCGACCCTCAGCGCCGAGGCAACGGCCAGCATCTTCAGGGACTCCGAGGCGGTCGCGGTCGCCACGATCGGCTGGTTCCGGCCGGGCGTGAACGCGGCCGCCCATGCCGCCGGCATCACGGCGATCCTCGAGCCGCCGGACCTCGAGGCCGACGGCCCGTCCGTGGCGCTACCGCTGACCCGGCCCGAGGCCACCGCGTTTATCCAGTACACGTCCGGCAGCACGGGGCACCCCCGCGGCGTCGTCCTGAGTCACGCCAACGTGGTGGAGACCATCCGCTTCATGGCGGAGGCGGCGGGGCTCACGCGCGAGGACCGCGTGGTCTCGTGGCTCCCCCTCTACCACGACATGGGGTTGATCGGTTGCGCCTTCACGCCCCCGCTCCTGGGGGCGCCCGTCTGGCTGCTGCCGCCGGACCTCCGGAACCCCCGGCACTGGCTCGAGCTGGTGACGCAGATCGGCGCCTCGTTCACCGTGTCGCCCGACTTCGGGTACCGCAACTGCGTGCGCAACGTTCACGACCCGACCGGCCTCGATCTCTCGAGCCTGAAGAGCGCCCTCTCGGGCGCCGAGCCCGTGCGCCTGTCGACCATCGAGGCGTTCGAGAAGAAGTTCAACCTGAAGAACATCGTGGCTCCGTGCTACGGGCTCGCCGAGGCGACCCTGGCGGTGGCGATCTGGCCCCGCGCCACGCCGCTCCGGCTCGACACCTCGAGCAAGGTCCTCTCGGTCGGGCGGCCCTGCCGGGGCGTCTCCGTCCGCATCATGCCGCCCCCCCCCGACGACGGCGGCGCGCTCCCGCCCAACCGTGAGGGCGAGATCTGGGTGAAGAGCCCCGGCGTCATGCAGGGCTACTACAACAACCCGGCGGCGACGGCGGAGGTCCTGCGGCCGGACGGCTGGCTCCGGACGGGCGACCTCGGCTTCGTCGACGCCGAGGGCTATCTCTTCGTCACGGGACGGCTCAAGGACGTGATCATCGTGGGCGGCGAGAACCTCGCGCCGACGGACATCGAAGAGGCCGTGGACCACCTGCCCGGAGTCCGCTACTCAGCCGCCGTGGGCGTCGACAGCGAGCGCACAGGCACCCAGCGGATCTACGTGGTCGCGGAGGTACGCGAGCCCGGCCAGACCCCCGAGGCGCACTCGCACCTGATCAAGGAGATCGTGAGCCGGGTCCTCGCGACCTGTGGCCACCGGCCCGCGCGCGTGCTCCTCGTCCGGCCCGGGACGATCCCGAAGACCTCGAGCGGCAAGATCCAGCGCTCGCGCCTCGGTCACCTCATCGGCGCCGGCGCCCTCCAGGATCAGGTCGTCCACGGCCCGGGCGCCCACGGCGGCGCCTGACGGCCGCGCTCCGATGGGGGATCGATCCGGGTCGGGCCCGAGCGCGTGCCCGACGATCTCCCCGGGGAGCGCCCTGTGGGCGCGGAACGAGGCGATGATGATGTCCTCGACGGTGATGCTCAAGTCCCCGGGCGAACGCGCTCTTCAGCCCACGCTCCCTGGGAGTGCACGTCGAGGCCTCTGTCGTAACACCGGGGCCATGCGGGGCGGCGACGGAACCCGCTCGGTGTCCGACTGGCACTTTTTGCCAAAATTTGGCGGCCCAGATGGCATCCCTTCTTAGCACCACACTCGAAAAATCAGGCTCTTAGCTCTGGCACCCTGCTTGCTCCCTCACGATTGCTCTTGTTGCTAGACGACTCTCACGACGTCCTGAACCAGGCAGGGTCAGAATCCTGGACAGCGGCCCAGACTCACGGGCGGTCCCCCGGACTGGACGCATTGACCGGCTCGCGACGCAACCGCGATTCGCGAGCGAACGAGGCCGATCGACAATGAGACGAGTTGGAACCGGGGTGGCTCTGCTCGTGACGTTGCTCCTCTGGAGCGGCGCCGCGTGGGCTCTGATGCCAAACGCGCAGGTGTACGAACTGACCGAGGAGGCCAGCCTGACCGCCGCCGGAGCGGTCGGGAGCGAAGTGTCCGTTTCGTCGATGATCGGCTTCGTCCAGTCCGGGACCGCGCTCTGCCCGGCGCAGTTCGCCGGGCCGGCGCGGCGGGCGCGTCGGGGGCGCTACCGCGGTGACATTCGCGACAGTGGCCCGGTGTGCACCGTGACCATCACCGGCAACAACACCGTGGACCTCGCGACCGGGCTCGGGTCCATCAGCGGCACCTTTGCGATCCTCGGGCCGGACCCGATCAATCCGAATGCCGTGGATGCGCCGGAAGTGGCGCTCATGACCGGCACCTTCAACGGGAGCATGGATTTCTCGCCGGCGGTCCGCGCGGGTGTGCCGTACGGCACCGTCACCGGCGTTCTGTCGTCCGGAGCGAGCGTGAGGGTTCCGTTTACGGGTGTCTTCGTCATGCCCTTCGACGCGGCGTGCAGCTGGCGCGGCGACGACGATCGCGACGATCGTGGGGCCTCGTTTGTGACCGATTGCTACCTGACCTATACGCTGAGCGGCACTCCCCCTGTCGTGACCGTGACGGGCATGGTGCCGCTGACGCCCGCGCAGAAGGCCATCGACTTTCCGACGGCCCGGTTCGATATTTATTTCCAGCAATAAGCCCGCCGCGCCCTCGGCGACTCGATCCTGAGGGGTCGCCGGGGCCGCGGAGGGCGAACGGCGGACGCTCTCCGTCGACGCCCTCCCACCTCCACACTCCGAGCCTGCCCGCGTAGGCGGACTTGCCTCTCGGCCGGCCCGCGAACCCGCGACGTAGACCGCCCCCAGCTCCGACTCGATCGGACTCGCGCCGCTCCGGCCTGTCGAGCCCTCCCCAACGCGGTCGGCTCCTCCGGGGTGACGCTCTCACGCGCATCGGCGGGTCAGGTCTCCGGCGGTTGACGAGGATCGGCCCGGATGCTATGGTCGCAAAATTTGGGGCGTGGGATTGGAGCAAATTCTCTCGAGGGCCACGGTGATGGGTCGCGCTTTCGTCCTCCTGCTCTCGGCGGTCGCCTTTCTGTCGGCGTCCGGGGTCGCTCGGGCCGAGTCCCCTCGGCCGCTCGAGCCCGTCGGCGGGGTGGCGGCGACGGAACAGCCGGCGAGCCCCAGCCCCGCGGGCGAGTCAGGTGGGTCGCCGGCCGGGCTGGACCAGGCGGAGGAGGAGTTCGAGGAATACGATCCGTGGGAGCCCTTCAACGAGAAGGCCTTCACGTTCAACTATAACCTCGACCGGTACGGGCTCAAGCCGGCGGCGAAGGGCTACGATAAGGTCGTCCCGAACTTCATCGAGCGCGCCATCGCCAACATCTTCGAGAACATCGGCTCCTTCCGCCGCATCATCAACCTGTCCGTCCAGGGCCGGTTCAACGACTCCGGACAGGAGCTCGGGCGCTTTGTCATCAACACGATGTTCGGCCTCGGCGGCCTGGTCGACGCCGCGCCGAGCTTCGGGGTGGGCAAGGTGGACGCCGACACGGGACAGACCTTCGGCGTCTTTGGCGCCGGCCCCGGCCCCTACCTCATGCTGCCGCTCTTCGAGCCGCTGACGGTGCGCGACGCGGTCGGCCAGGTCTTCGACTCGGTCATGGATCCGACGTCGTGGCTCGTCCCCTTCGCGATCGGCTTCAGCAGCGCGGCCGTGCGGAGGGTGAACGACCGCGCGCTGAGCCTCGAACTCTACGAGAACGTCGAGGAGACGGTCGTCGACCTTTACGGCGCGGTCCGCAACGGCTACCTGCAGCGACGCCGGGCGCTCATCCGCGAGGGGCGGGCCAAGAGCCGGTGGGGGCACCGGAAGCCCACGCAGTCTGGATCGGACGGCGCCGACCCGCCGGACGTCGGCACGCGGCCTCCGGCGCCGGCCGACCCGCCGGAGCAGGTCACCCCCGGCACCGCCGCCGCGTCCGGACACGGCGGGCGGCTCGAGGCCGATCAGGACAGCTTCCTCATCGTCGACGCCACGCCGAGCGAAGCCGAGGTGGTCCTCGACGGTCAGGCGCTCGGCTCCGCCGGCGAGCTTTTGGCCCGTGCCGTCGCGGTCGCGCGCGGCCACCACACGGTCGAGATCGCGGCCAAGGGGTTCCGGCCCTCTGTCGCTCGATTCGTTGCTGACCCGAGCTTCCCCGCCCGCGTCCGTATCGCCCTCGCCCCCGAGTGAGGCGGGATACGGCGACGCCCCAGCGCCGCCGGGAGACGGAGCCGCTCCCGCGTCACCGTCCTCTCCGCGGACCTTGCTTGCGGCGACGGCCCGTCGCCCGTAGAATCGCGCAGGACCGCGGCCCCCGGGCGCCACGGCACCGCCCATGCACGGGACGACGAACGGCCTCTTGATCGTAGTCGCGCAGGACGAGCCTGGCATCTACAGAAACCTCTGCCGGCGGTTCGAAGGCGCCGGCAGCGTGCGTATCGTCCGCGATCGCCGGCTGGGTGACCGGCGGAGGACGTCCAGGGCGCGTGGCAGGGACCGACGGATCTCGGACCGTCGAGTCCAGCCTGACATCGAGCGTCGACTGCGCTCGCTCGGCTACGCGACGATCCCCGTCGTCGGCGGGGGACGGCGCCAGGGCCTCCCGCCCGAGGAATGATTCGCCGCGGGCCGGACCTCGGCTCTCGAGGTTCGGTCCGATCGATGCTCCGAGCGGGAGCCGGCGAGGGCGCCAGACCCCGGGGTCGAGCGCGAGGCCGCGGGGGTCGTGGGCCCGCGTCAGAGGCCGATCGAGCGGAGGTACTCGCGGTTCCGGCGGGCGCTCGCAGCCGGGGTGCCCATGCCGGGCAGGACATCCTGCTCGACGACGACCCAGCCGCCGTAGCCCCGCGCGGCGAGAGCGGTCGCCACCGCCGGAAAGTCGACCGACCCGCGTCCCAGCTCGCAGAAGATTCCCCGCCGGACTGCTTCGAAGTAGTCCCACCCGCGCTCCCGGGCCTGCCGGGCGACGGCGGGATCGCAGTCCTTGAAGTGGACGTGCCAGACGCGGTCCGGGTAGCGGGACAGCGTCGCCAGCGGGTCGCCGCCGCCGTACGTCAGGTGCCCCGTGTCGAGGCAGAGGCCGAGGAGCCCGGGATCGGTCCGCCGCATCAGGGCGTCGATCTCGGCCGGTGTCTCCACCCAGCCGGCGCAGTGGTGGTGAAACACCGTCCGGAGTCCGGTCGCGTCGAGCACCGCGCGGGCGACTCGCACGGCGCCGGCGGCGAAGGTGTCCCATTGGGCGTCGCGGAGGCCGTGCTCCGGCAGGACCCGGCCGGCGTGCTCTCTCCGCATCGCCCCGGAGCCGTTGTCGTCGGCGAGGACGATCAGCGGCCGGGCGTCGCTGGCGGCGGCCAGGAGCCGGGCCGTCCGGACGGCGACCTCCGCGCCGGCGGCCTGCGCCGCGGGATCGGCGAGGGCGACCGGCACGAATGCCGCAAGGAGTGCCAGGCCCCGCCGGGCGAGCTCCCCCCGGAGCCGGCCGGGGTCGGTCGGCATGAAGCCGAAGTCGCCGAGCTCGGTGCCGGCGTAGCCGGTCGCCGCCATCTCGTCCAGGACCTCGACGTAGCCGGGCGCGGGCGCCGCGAGGTCGAACTCCAGCGCCCCCCACGAGCAGGGCGCATTCGCGATCCGGATCGTCATGCCGCTCTTCCGGCCGGGCGCGGCTAGAAGATGTCGCGCACGCGGCGCCGGGCCAGCTCGTATGCGGCCCGCGCCTGCCGCACGGCATCGACCTCCGACACCTCGGCGACCGGCACGTCCCACCACGACTCGTAGCTCGCGACGCGCCGCTCACGATCCACCGGCACGACGATCACGGTCGTCCGATCGGCCCGCCGCGCCTCGGCGAGCGCCTGGCGGAGCCCCCCGGGGTCGGCCGCGCGGCAGACGTGGGCGCCGAGACTCGCGGCGTTGGCGGCGAAGTCGACCGGCAGGACGGCGCCGTCGAGCTGGCCAGACACGGGGTTGCGATAGCGGTACGCGGTCCCGAACCCGCCCGCGCCGACCGACTGCGAAAGCCCGGCAATGCTGGCGAAGCCGGCGTTGTCGAGCACGACGATCGTCAGCTTGATCCGCTCCTGGATGGACGTGACGATCTCCTGGGCCAGCATGAGATACGACCCGTCCCCGACCATCACGTAGACGTCGCGCTCGGGGGCCGCCAGCTTGACGCCGAGTCCCCCCGCGATCTCGTAGCCCATGCAGGAGTAGCCGTATTCGAGGTGGTAGCCCTTCGGGTCGCGCGTCCGCCAGAGCTTGTGGAGATCGCCCGGCAGGCTCCCCGCGGCGCAGACGACCACGTCCTCGGGACGAACACAGTCGTTGACGACGCCGATCACCTCCCCCTGGCTGATGCCCGGCGCCGGCGCCGGGTGGCAGATCCGGTCGACCTCGGCTTCCCACTCGGCCCTGAGCGTCGCCACGCGCTCCCGGTAGTCGGCGCCGACCGCGTAGCCGGCCATCCGCTCGGTGAGCTCGTCGAGGGTCACGCGCGCGTCCCCGACGAGCGGCAGCGCCGACAGCTTGTAGGCGTCGAGCTCGGCGACGTTGACCCCGACGAAGCGGACCTCCGGGTGGCCGAAGGCCGTCTTCGAGGCGGTCGTGAAGTCGGTCAGGCGGGAGCCGACCACGAGAATCAGGTCCGCCTCCCGGGCCACGAGGTTGGCGCCGCGGGTGCCGGTCACCCCGATCGCCCCGAGCGCCTGGGGGTGGTCCCAGGGGAGCGACCCCTTGCCCGCCTGCGTCTCGGCGACGGCGATGCCGCTCAGCTCGGCGAGCCGGCGGAGCGAGCCGGTCGCGCCGCTGTAGATCACCCCGCCGCCGGCGACGATGAGCGGCGTCTGGCTCGACCGGACAAGGGTGGCGGCCCGGCGCAGGAGCTCCGCGTCGGGGCGCGGCCTCGGGATCGTCCACACCCGCCGCTCGAACAGCGCCTCGGGATACGGAAAGGCCTCGGCCTGGACGTCCTGCGGCAGGGCGAGCGTCACGGCGCCGGTCTCGGCCGGCGACGTGAGGACGCGCATCGCCTCGGGGAGCGCCGCGATGATCTGCTCTGGCCGGTTGATCCGGTCCCAGTACCGCGACACCGGCTTGAAGCAGTCGTTGACCGACGTGTCCTGGGAGCCGGGCGACTCGAGCTGCTGCAACACCGGAGCCGGCCGCCGCGTGGCGAAGATGTCGCCCGGCAGGAGGAGCACCGGGAGCCGGTTGATCGTCGCGCCCGCCGCGCCCGTGACCATGTTCGTCGCTCCCGGGCCGATCGACGTGGTGCAGGCGAACGTGCGGAGCCGGTCGTGCATGCGGGCGAAGGCGGCGGCCGTGTGCACCATCGCCTGCTCGTTGCGGGCCAGGTAATAGCGAAACGCGTCGCCCGCCTGGTGGAGCGCCTGGCCGATGCCGGCCACGTTGCCGTGGCCGAAGATTCCGAACATGCCGGCGAAGAACGGCTGCTGGCGGCCGTCCCGGGCGACCTGCTGCTGTCGCAGGAACTCGACGATCGCCTGGGCCATCGTGAGACGGCGGGTCTTCACCATCGCACCCCCGAGCCTCGCGGAGGCCGCGCGGCTCGCGCGGGTCCCGGCCGGTGGCGCGCGAGTCTCACGGCACCCCCGCGAGCCGAACCGGACGGCCTGCCCGGAGGCTCCCGGTGGCGGCCTCCGCGACCCGAAGCGACTCGAGCGCGTCGACGGCGCCCGGCGTGGGCGCGCGGCCGGCACGCACCGCCTCGACGAACGCCTGGAGCTCGAGACGGTAGGCGTCCCGGAACCGGTCGACGAACCAGTGATAGTAGTCGCCGGCCACGCCCCCCTGGGCGTAGGTCCACACCGGCGTCGCCCGCTCGTTTTCGACGACGATCTTGCCCCGCTCGCCCTGGACCTCCGTCCGGACGTCGTAGCCGTAGGCCGCCCGGCGCGAGTTCTGGATCACGCCGAGCGCGCCCGAGCGGAAGCGAAGGGTGAGGACCGAGGTGTCGGCGTCGCCGAGCTCACCGATGCGCGGGTCGATGAGCGACGCGCCGAGCGCGCTCACCTCGTCCACTTCGCCGCAGAGGAATCGCGCGATGTCGAGGTCGTGGATCGTCATGTCCTTGTAGATGCCGCCGGAGGTCCGGAGGTAGTCGAGCGCGGCCGGCTCCGGGTCACAGGCGAGGGCGCGGAACATCTCGACCCGGCCGATGGCGCCGGCCTCGACGAGCGCCCGCGCCCGCGCGAAGCCAGGGTCGTACCGGCGCTGGAAGCCGATCTGGAAGGGCACGCGGGCGGCCTCGACGGCGGCGAGCGCGGCGCGGGTCTCGGCCACGTCGAGGGCGACCGGCTTTTCCGAGAAGATCGCCTTGCCGGCCCGCGCCGCGGACGAGATCTGCGGGGCGTGCAGGGGGGTGGGCGACGCGATGAGGAGCGCGCCGATTCGGCCGTCGGCCAACACCCGCTCGAGGTCGTCGGTCGCGTAGGCGCCCCGCCCGGCCGACCGCTCGGCCGCCGCCAGGTTCGTGTCGACGACCGCCGCGAGCTCCGCCCCGGGCACCGATCCCGCGAGGTGGGCGGCGTGGAGGGCGCCGATCCGGCCCGCACCGATCACGGCGAAGCGCAGGACCTCGCTCACGACGCGGTCGGGACCGTGCGGCCACGACCCGCGGCGCTCGACCCACCCTCGAAGCCGAGCCGGCGGCGGGGCGCGGTCGCCAAGCCGGCGCGGCGCCCCGCCCCGCCGATCACCGCTCGCCCACCACGGCCATGACGGCCCGGAGCCCGCGCCGCGCGAGCTCGAGGGGCTCGGCGCTCCAGTGGGCCGGGTTGAAGGTCTCGAGGCTCCAGGGTCCGGCGTAACGGCGGGCCCGGAGGTCGCGCATGAGATCGGCGAGCCGGATCACCCCCTCGAGCGGGAGGAGGCGATCGGCGTCTTCCAGCTCGGCCAGCGGTTTCGGCGGCAGGTCGTTCAGATGGACCATGGCGAGCCGGTCCACCGGGAAGCCCTCGAGCGGCGGGCTGCCGCTCGCGTGCCAGTGGGCGACGTCGAGGATCAGCTCCACGCCGTCGACGCCGCGGACGACTTCGCCGGCGAGCCGGGGCGTACGGATCGGGCAGTCGGGGAACCCGAGGAACTCGAAGGCCACCCGCACGCCGGCGGCGGCGGCGAGGTCGCGCGCGCGGGCGAGACCCTCGCGCGTGCCGGGTAGCCCGCGCCGTGCCTCGAGCCCCGGCACCCGCGCGGGCACGGCCAGCAGATAGGGCGCGCGGAGGGCACGGCAGATCGCGAGCCGCGGGACCATGTCGGCCTCGAGCGTCTCGAGCTCGGGCGCGCCGTCCGGGCGGAGGCCGAGGCGCACACCGTTCAGGCTGAAGACTTCGTCCGTGCGGACGAGCGCGACGGCGGCCCCGAGCTCGCCCGCGGCGCCGGTCAGCCGCTCGGCCCGCGCCTCGATCCCCGAGAAGCCGGCCTCGCGGGCGACCGCGAGCTGCCGGTCGGTTGAGGTCGTCATCACCGTCGCACCGTTGAGGTAGAGGCGGCCGCCTCGGACGCCGACCTCACTCGGGGAGGCGGTATCGGTGTCACGCATGAGTGTCGGTCCCTTGCGCGGCCGGCCTCACTGCCCCCGGATCACGCCGAAGGTGAGGCCCGCGAGCACGTAGCGGCGGGCGACCACCATGAGGCCAAGCGGCACGGCGAGCGCGATCGCGCCGGCGGCCGCCATGTCGTTCCAGATGATCTCGAACTGCGTCACGAGCCCCTGCACGCCGACCGGAAACGTCTGCGCCCGCGGGCTCGCGGTCAGAATCAGTGCGAACAGGAACTCGCTCCAGGCGAAGGCGAAGATGATGACGCCAGACGCGAGGATACCAGGCGCGGCCAGCGGCAACAAGACCCGGCGGAAGGCGACCCAGCGGCTCGCGCCGTCGACGAACGCCGCCTCCTCGATCTCGAGCGGGATCTCCGCGAGGAAGCCCTTCAGCATCCAGATCGAGAATGGCAGGTTGAGGACCGTGTAGATCAGCACGAGCGCGAGCCGCCGATCGTAGAGGCCGAGACCGCGGACGATCGCGAAGTAGGGCACGACGACGGCGACGGGGGGGAGGAAGCGGAGCGACAGCGCCCAGTTGAGGACGCCGACCCGGAGCCGTCTCGACACCTTGAGCCGCGTGATCGGGTAGGTAACGGCGAACCCGATGGCGAGCACGAGGAGGACGGTCGCGCCGCAGACGACGATGCTGTTGCGGAGGAGGCCGAGGAAGCCGCGCGTGACGAGGACGCTCGAGAAGGCGGCCAGCGTCGGCTGGAGGGGGTAGAGGCTGGGCGTCGCCTGATAGAGCTCTCCCTCGCCCTTGAGGGCGGTGACGAGGAGCCAGTAGAGCGGGAACGCGTACGCGAGCCCGACGGCGCCGAGGACCGGCGGCCCGACGACCCGCCAGAGACGGCCCGAACGGCGTCGCGGCATCAGTCGCGCTCGAGCGGCAGGAGCCGGGTCACCGCCGCGTACAGGAGGCTCATCGCGAGCATCACCATGACGGCAAGCGCCGCCGCTTCGCCGGTGTCGAAGAACTTGAAGGCGACGCGGTAGAGATAGATGCTGAGGAGCTGGGTCGTCGACCCCGGGCCGCCGCCGGTCAGGATGAAGATGTGGTCGAAGACCCGCAGCACGTCCGCGATGCGGAAGAAGAGGACCATGAGGAGGAGCGGCCGGAGGTACGGCAGCTCGATACGAGAGAAGAGGGTCCACCCCGAAGCCCCGTCGACCTGCGCCGCGTCGATCGACTCGGGCGGCACCGTCTGGAGCCCCGCGAAGAAAACGAGGTAGACGAACGGGGTCCACTGCCAGACGTCGACGCTCGACACCGCGAGCATCGCCGTGTCGCGTCGGGATAGCCAGGGGATCTCCGCCTGGACGAGGCCGGCGAGCCGCAGCAGGTGGTTCAGCACGCCGTACCCGGGCGCGTAGATGAGGCGCGCGATGACCCCGACCGCCACCGGCGGGATGACGATCGGGAGGGTCGCGAGGATATACACGGCCAGCCGGACCCGGGCGGAGCGGACCGTGCGGTGAACCAGGAGCGCCAGCCCGAGGCCCGCGAGGATCTCGGCGGGGAGCACGATCCCTGCGTAGACCCCGGTCGCCCCTAGCGCGTCGTAGAGGAGCGGGTCCTCAAGGGCGCTCGCGTAGTTCCGGAGTCCCACGAAGCTCCCGCCGCGCGTCGCGCGGAGCGACTGGCCGACCGCCAAGAGGAGGGGATACGTGACGACGACGAAGACCGTCCCCAGCACCGGCAGGAGCATCGCGTAGGCGAGTCGCTGCTGCCGGCTGACGAGGCGAGCCTCCCGCTTCGCGCCGCCTGGGACGGCGGACCCTGCTCGGAGTCCCGAGCCGCTCGCCGACGCCAGGCGGAGTGCCGTCAGTAGCCCGCCTTCTTCATGAGCGCCCGGATCTCGGTCGCCGCCTTCTTCGTGGCGTCCTCCGGCGTCGCGAGCCCGGCCAGGGCGGCGTTCAGGTTGGTGCCGAGGATCGTCTCAACCGCGTTCCACTGGTCGGTCCGCGGCCGCCAGTTCGGGACGGCCTCGAGCGACCTCGCGAGCGCCGCGAAGTAGGGGTTCTTCTTGTTCATCGCCCGGTCGTTGAGGATGCTCTTGCGCGCCGGGATGCCGCCGGCCTCCGCGTACGTCTTCTGGACCTTCGGCGACGTAACCCAGCTGATGAAGTCGGCACCGGCGCGCCCGTTCTTCGACGCCTTGGGGATGGCGAGCAGCCAGTTGCCCATCATCCCGTAGCCCTTGCCGCTCGGCCCCGCGGGCATCGGGATGTAGCCGACCTTGCCGATCGTCTTGGACACCTTGGGGTTCTCGACGATGCCGGTGACCTCGCCCGGCCAGACCGTCGATTGGTAGGCTTGACCGATGGCCATCAGGCGCGAGCGGTCGGCGGCATCGATGTTCTCGGAGCCGGAGGGCGCCACACCCTTCAGGTCGTTCACGAGGAACTTCACGGCCCGGAGCGAGGCGGGCGAGTCGATGGTCACGTTCCAGTTCGCGTCGAACACGTCGCCGCCGAACGACCAGAGGATCGGCAGGAAGTCCGCGACGATCGGGTTCGTAGCCGCGCCCCGCACGACGTAACCGGCCATGCTCCCCGGCTTGTTGAACTTCTTCGCGTTCGCGAGCACGTCATTCCAGCTCCGGGGCGCCGGGGAGAGGTCCTTCCGGTACATGAACATCTCGACGTTGCCGACGACCGTGATGCCGAGGAGGTGCCGCGGCTTGCTCTTCTCGCTGGGGGGCACGGGGCCGCGAGGCGGCGGCCAGGTCCCGACCTCGTAGATCACGTGGGGGATATCAGGGTCCGGCTTGAAGCCGTACGTCGAGTCGAGGGGGGTGAGCCACTCAGGTCGTAGGTGGGCGCGCCGGCCTGGAAGGTCGTGACGAGCTTCTCGTAGAGCGTCGGGTACGGCATCTCGACGATGTTGAGCTTGATGCCGCGTTCTTGCTGATACGTCGGCGCGACCGCTTTGAGGCCCAGGGACTCGTTGCCGGCGACCGCCGCGATGACGAGCTCGGCTGGCTTCGTCGCCTGGGCGACGACCGGTCCGCGCGACGCGAACAGCGCGGCCAGCGCAAGGACGGCGACCACGGTGAGTATCGACACTCCGGCCCAACGCTTCATACCGGCCTCCTCGCCTGGACGGCGCGCTCTCGGGTGGACCGCACGCACACGTCGTTGTGAACCGCGATCCCCGGCACGGACCCGGGGGCTGCGCTCCCTTCCTTGATCGCCAGCGCCGCACGCCCGGGCCGGTCCGCCGCCCGTTCGGCGCCCGAGCGCCAATGTTGGCGGGCCGACGGCCTGGCCGCCGAATCGCCGCACGGCGTCCACGCCCCCGAGCGACATCCCGCGCGGGTCGGCGCGGCTCGCCCGCTCACTGGCCGCGGTGCGCGGTCCACCCGGTCAGATCGGGCGGCGCGCGCGCTGGCCGACGCGCCCGACGATCTGCCGGAAGCGGCTCCGTGTCAAGTACTCTCGGCGGCGGCGGGGCCGCGCACACGCCGGAATTTGAAACCTCAGAACGTGATTGTCAAGGCGCCCTTGACCCCAGGCACCCTTGACCCGGACCTGGCCGCCGGCGAGTTCTTGACTAGCCGCGGTCCCGCGGCTGCCGCTGGCGGCTTCTGCGCGATTCCCGCGCCCGAGCGGAGGGCGGCGGACGTGGGGTGGCCCAGAGGCCAGCACGAGCGCGGCCCGGTCTGCTCGCGTGATCACCGGTACTCCGCCTGACCACCCGCGGACTGCGGAGTGCGCCGTGACGACTGCGGCGCGCAGGTCTCCGGGCGGGAATTCCGGACGAAGCTCGCCTGCCCCCCGGTTGAGACTGTACTGGGACACGCCAAGGTTACGCCAAGGTTCGTTGACAACGATCGGTGGCCATGCCAGCGTATCACCCCTCCAGAGGGCCGGCGCTTGCCAGCGCCAAGGAGGGCTCCCGGAATCCTTCTCAAGGTGGATCCGACCCGGGCGTCACCGTTGCCGGGGTCTCCTCGTGCGACACGCAGGGAGGTATGAGCCATGGCGATCACCGGAGCGACGGCGAGAGAACTGCCCTGGTGGAGAGAGCCGACCAAGGATCAATGGCGGGCCTGGTGGGCCGGCTGGTTAGGGTGGACGCTGGACGCCTTCGACTTCACCGTGTTCCTGCTGATCATGGTGCCGGTCTCCAAGGAGTTCGGGGTCTCCCTGACGCAGGTGACCGCGGTGCTCACCGTGACCCTGTGGATGCGCCTGGTGGGAGCGTGCGCCTCCGGCTGGCTGGCCGATCGGGTAGGACGCAAGACGCCCTTAATGATCTCCATCGCTTGGTACTCGGTCTGTAACTTCATCGCGGGCTTTTCCCCGAGCTTCTGGTTCCTCTTCCTCTTCCGCGCGTTGCTCGGTATCGGCATGGGCGCGGAATGGCCGGCGGGCGCGGCCCTGGCGATGGAGTCGTGGCCGACGCGGTCACGGGGCCTGATGAGCGGCATCCTGCAGGGCTCGTGGAGCCTGGGCTTCCTGCTGTCGAGTGCCGTCTATGGGCTCTTCTACTCCTATCTGGGCTGGCGCGGCATGCTGTGGATCGGCATCCTGCCGGCGCTCGCCGTGGTGTTCGTGCGCTACTTCGTCAAGGAGCCCGCCGTGTGGGTGGAGAACCGCCGGCTGCAGCGCGAACAGAACCGCGAGTGTCGCGCCCCGCTTCTCAGCATCTTCAAACCTGAGCTGATCGGCAACACCCTCACCGCGTGCTGGTGGATGGCCAGCGGCTTCGTCATCTACTACTCGATCTGGTCGCTGTTCGCCACGCATCTGCAACGAGACCTCCACTTCAGCCCGGCGCAGGTCGCAACCCCGATCGCGATCGCCAACTTCCTGGCCTTCCTGGCCAGTGGATTTTGGGGCTGGACGGCCGATCGCATCGGCCGTCGCTGGGCGATGATCATTCCGGGAATCGTCACCGTGTTCGTGGCCCCCCTCTATCTGCTCACCGCCGACTTGACCCTGATCGTCGCGGGCTTCGTGCTGCAGGGATTGTTCGGGGATGCCCTCTACGGGCAGAACCCAAGCTACCTTTCCGAGCGGTTCCCGACGGAGGTGCGCGCGGCGGCCAGCGCCTTCTGCTACCACCAGGGGGCGATCTTCGGCGGGTTGGTGGCGCCGATCCTGAGCTACTTCGCGATCAACTACAATCTGGGCTTCGGCGTCCCCATGCTGGTCGGAACGGCCGCGGGCGCGATCAGCTTCGTCATCGCGCTGCTGCTCGGTCCCGAGACCAGGGGCAAGGAACTCGTACCGGACCTGGTGGTGGCGTGACCGTACCGCCGCGGGGCGGCGCCGCCCACGGGGACGCGCGGCGGGCCCCGCGGTCCCACGCCGGCTCTGCCCGCGCGTCCGCCCCGGGGCGCGGCTCGTCTTTCCGCCGTGGGCCGCGGCGTGGGCTTCCGACACGATCTCCGGCCACCCTGCCGTCCGTGCGCCCGCGGGCCCCGTCGTCACCCGGCCGCCGCCACGAGCGCGGCGCACGTCGGCCGGAGGGATCCACCGATGGCTGACCGGGTCGGGTTCATCGGAGTCGGACGCATGGGCGGGCCCATCGGGCGACGATTTCTGGAGCGCGGGTACGAGCTCGTCATCCGCGACG
>QHRX01000280.1 GCA_003221455.1 Candidatus Rokuibacteriota bacterium | reverse complement strand
CGGCTGCCACTCGTCCTTGACGAACCGGAACGGCCCCGAGCCGACGATCTCCTTGATCTGCTCGGTCTCGGGAGTCGCGGCCACGCGGGCCGGCATGATGAAGGGCACGTTACTCGAGGGCTTGCCGAGTGCCTCGAGCACGAGGGCGAACGGCTGGGCGAGCTCGAGCGCGAAGGTCTTCCGGTCGACGGCGACGAGCTTGGCGGTGTGGGCCAGGAGCAGCTTGCCGAGCGGATCCCGCCGGCCCCAGCGCTTGATCGACTCGACCGCGTCCTCGGCCACGACCGGCTGGCCGTCGTGCCAGCGGAGGCCGTCGCGCAGCGTGAACGACCACCGGAGGCCTCGGGCCGCGACGCTCCATGTCTGCACCATCTGCGGCTTGACCCGGAGCTGCTCGTCGGTGCCGAAGAGCGTGTCGTAGACCAGGTAGCTGTGGTTGCGCGTGATGTAGGCGGTCGTCCAGATCGGGTCGAGGACCTTCAGATCCGCCTGGGGGACGAAGCGGACCGTGCCACCGCGCTTCTGGGCGTGGACAGCCGGCGCGCGCACGGTGAGGGTCGCGGCGGCGGCGGCGGTGCCGGCGAGGAACTGACGGCGACTCAGCTGGCTCAATCCGGACGTCCTCTCCAGAGGGTCGGGCCCATCGACGACGTGGGGGATCGAAGACCGAGGGGATCGTAGCACAGGCGCCGGGCGGGGTCCGCCACGATGTCAGACGGCTCGAATCCCGTGTAGGCTACCGCCCAGGTCGCGCGGACCATCCCCGCCCGGGGCACCCCCGCGCCGGCCAATCGGGAGGGCGGCTAGATGGAGTTCGGCCTGTTCACGGAGTTCCACTGTCCGCCGGGGACGAGCGAGGCCGCGGCGTTCGAGGAGTCGATGGCCCAGATGCTCGCGGCGGAGGCTCTCGGCTTCGACGCCGTCTGGCTCGCGGAGCTCCACTTCCAGAAGGACCGCTCGGTGCTCGCCTCGCCGCTCGCCGTGGCCGCCGCCATCGCCAGCCGGACCCAACGGGTCAAGATCGGCATCGCGGTCCAGGTCCTGCCGCTGAGCCATCCGCTGCGCCTGGCCGAGGACGTCGCGACCGTGGACCACTTGAGCCGGGGGCGGCTCGAGTTCGGCGTCGGCCGGAGCGGGCTTCCCGGGCACTACCAGGGGTTCAACATTCCGTACGCCGAGAGCCGAGCGCGCTTCCTCGAGACGCTCGACATCCTCGTCAAGGCCTGGACCCAGGAGCGCTTCTCGCACGATGGCACGTACTTCCAGTTCCGGGACGTTTGCCTGGTGCCGAAACCCTATCAGAAGCCGCATCCGCCGATTCGCATCGCGGCGACCACGGAGGAGACCTACGCGCTCGTGGGCCGCCGGGGCTTCCCCGTCTTCGTCGCCCCCCGCACCATCGCGCTGACCGATCTCGAGCGCTTCATCCAGGGCTACCACGCCGGCTGGGCCGCCGCCAAGCACCCCGGGCCGGGAGACATCGCCATCAGCCTTCCCGTCTACGTGGCGGAGACGACGCGCCGGGCGCGGGACGAGCCCGAGGCGAGCACGATGCGCTTCTTCCGCACGCTCAGCCGGGCGCTCCAGACGGCCACGGGCACGCCCGCGCAGACTGTGGAGGGCGCGGACCGCCGCGCCAAGCGCCTGGGCGAGATCTCGTACGACGAGGTGCTCGCCGAGCACGCGATCTACGGAAGTCCCGAGGCGGTGGTGGATCGACTGCTCGAACTCCGCGAGGCCTTCGGCTTCTCGAGCCTCTCGGCGTGGATGAACCCGGGCGGGCAGATTCCCCACGAGCGGGTCCTCAACTCGATGCGACTCTTCGCCGATCAGGTCATCCCGCGCCTCGGCTAGGTGCCGCGCGCGACCCGGCCCCTGCTCGCGCCGCGGGCAGGGTCGCCTCCCGCTGAAGCGACGCGACGCCCTCGAGCATCTTAACTGGGACGGGAAGGTGCGAATTCTTCGGTGTTCAGCCTCGGTGGCACGCCGCTTGCTCTGACCGAACGACATGAGCATGACACCGCGCTCCAGGGAGGACCGTGTGACAGACACTTCGGGTGACGTGAGGCAGTATCTCCTGGCCAGTGACTTTGACCAGACGCTGAGCTTCAAGGACTCCGGCGCCATCCTGAGCGAGCTGCTCGGCGCCTCGGCCTTCGACGAGAAGGTCGCCGGGCTCTCCCGCATCAAC
>QHRX01000308.1 GCA_003221455.1 Candidatus Rokuibacteriota bacterium | reverse complement strand
GCTGTGGTCGAATTCGAGTCCGTCTCACCGAGACGCGATCACGACGTCGACGGCGCGGAAAACCTCAAGCCCAGCAAGGGGATGCCCTTCGGTACTGCGGTCCCGAGCTGGCCTTGGCAACTGACGATCCGCGAATTTTCGACCGACCGTCACCGCTGCCGTCGTCGCTTCATCCAAAGGGAGACTGCGAACCGGGAGGTGCCTATCGAAAGGGCACGACCACTTCGAAGGAGGACCGGACCGTAGAGGCCTCCGACATCCGACGGATCTGGTTCAAGCTGTCTCTCTAGCCTTTCTCAGGAGAGACCCATAATGATCCGGCTGACTCCCGGTTGGAGAGAAATACATGTCGGAAGAAATCAACAATGATCGCCGCCGCCTTCTTGCCACCGCCGCCATGACTATTGCCGCCACCCAGCTCGGTATGATCGGTTCCGCGAACGCGCAGTCCAACAAGACGCTTCAATTGACGATTGAAGGTGAGTTGCCGCCTCTCAGCAGCGCAACCGAGTGGCTCAATTCGCAGCCATTGACGCCGGCCGGCCTGCGCGGACGGGTCGTGCTCATCGATTTCTGGACCTATACCTGCATCAATTGGCTCCGCTCCCTGCCCTATGTCCGCGCGTGGGCCGAGAGATACCGGGATCGAAAACTGGTCGTGATTGGCGTGCACGCACCTGAGTTCGAATTCGAGAAAGACATTGATAACGTTCGCCGAGCCGCGAAGTCCTTGAGAGTGGGTTACCCGATCGCGGTCGACAACGACCATGCGATATGGCGGGCCTTCAACAACCACTACTGGCCGGCTCTCTATTTCGTCGATGCGCAGGGGCACATTCGACATCATTACTTCGGCGAGGGCGAATACGAGCAGTCGGAAATGATTCTTCAGCACTTGCTGGCCGAGGCTGGAACCGATGGTCTCGCGGATGAACTGGTTTCGGTCGAAGCCCGTGGTGTTGAGGCTCCCCCCGATTGGGCCAGCTTGAAGTCCCCGGAAAACTATCTCGGCTATGAGCGCACCGAAAACTTTGGATCTCCCGGTGGTGCGGTCTTGGACCAGCGCCGGATCTACGCTGCCCCCGCCCGGCTCCCACTCAATCATTGGGCTCTTTCGAGTGATTGGACAGTTGAGAAAGGGGCGATTCTGCTGAACCAGGCCCCTGGGCGGATCGCGTACGGCTTTCACGCGCGCGACCTTCATCTTGTCATGGGACCGGCGCTGCGAGGGCGGTCGGTGCGATTTCGCGTCCGCATCGATGGACAGCCGCCGGGCGCTGCTCACGGACTCGATGTGGACGGCCAAGGCAACGGGATGGTTACTGAACCCCGGCTCTATCAGCTGATCCGACAACCGAAGCCCATCGCTGATCGACAGTTCGAGATCGAGTTTCTCGATTCGGGCCTGGAGGCCTTTGCATTCACGTTCGGCTGATCGCTCGGGACATATTTTCACGCGCCGCAACGCCGTCTGTCGGCCCGGCTCCCAAACGCAAGACGGAAAGTAGTTTTTCGACATGAAGACGACTCGAATCATGGCGGTAGCGGTGCTGATCGCCGCAAGTGGTCTGGCGCTGCACGTGGCGCGGGCGCAGCAGTCGGGAATCAAGCGCACCGATCTCCAGCGGCACGATCTCGGCGTCCCCGGACGCGAGGTCATCCAGGTGCGCGTCGAGTTCGCCCCGGGAGTGGCGTTCCCCGGGCACACGCACCCGGGCGAAGAGATCATCTATGTCCTCGAAGGCTCGCTGGAGTATGAGGTCGAGGGCAAGCCGCCGGTGACGCTCAAGGCCGGCGACGTCTTGTTCATCCCGGCTTAAAGGAAGAGCAAGGAGAAAGAATGACACACTTGGGGAAAATACGATTCACCGCGCTGGCGTCAATCATTACCGTCGCGGCTATGGCTTTCGCCGTCCCCACCTATGCCCAGACGGAAGATACATCAATACGTTCCTTCCGGATGAACATTCCCAAGCAGGCACTGGCTGACCTTAGTCAGCGCGTCGCCGCGACAAAGTTTCCTGAGCGGGAAGCGGTAATGGATGCAACCCAAGGCGTGCAGCTCGCGACCATGCGCGCACTCGCGAGCTATTGGGCTACCGATTACGACTGGAGTAAGGTCGAAGCGAGACTCAACGCCCTGCCGCAATTCGTGACGACGATCGATGGGCTCGACATTCATTTCATCCATGTGCGTTCGAAGAATCCGAAGGCGCTTCCGCTGATCATCACGCACGGATGGCCGGGCTCGATTATCGAGCAGATCAAGGTCATCGGTCCGCTGACCGATCCAACTAAGTACGGCGGGAAGGCCGAAGACTCGTTCGACCTCGTGATTCCGTCGCTGCCGGGCTACGGGTTTTCAGGAAAGCCGACCGCGCCCGGCTGGGGTCCTGAACACATCGCGCGCGCCTGGGTGGTGCTGATGAAGCGGCTTGGATACACGAAATTTGTGGCGCAAGGCGGCGATTGGGGCGCGCTCATCACCGATCTAATGGGCGTGCAGGCGCCTCCGGAATTGCTCGCCATTCACACCAACATGCCGGGCGCGGTGCCAAACGACATTAATGCGGCGGCTTTTAGCGGTGCGCCGGCCCCATCTGGTCTCGCAGCCGACGAGCAACACGCTTACGATCAACTCGCCTTTTTCTACACGCGTGGCCTGGGCTACGCCACGGAGATGGCGAACCGCCCGCAGACCCTGTACGGGCTTGCAGATTCGCCGGTTGGACTGGCGGCCTGGATGATCGATCACGACGCAGCGAGTCAGGCGATGATGGCACGCGTCTTTGCCGGTCAGTCCGAGGGCCTTACGCGGGACGACATCCTCGACAACATCACCCTC
>QHRX01000184.1 GCA_003221455.1 Candidatus Rokuibacteriota bacterium | reverse complement strand
AGGGATCGGCAGAACGAGCGTTACGGGACCGACGTTACGACCGCCGCACGCCGTCGGCCTCCCATCATGCTCGGCTCGCTGTAGGCTCAGCGGTCGAGAGGATCGTGGCCACCACCGCGGAGTAGTCGAGGCCGGCCGCGCCGTGCCGAACCGCTTCGTCGAGCCAGGCGCAGGCGGCGCGCGCCTCCTTCAGGTCGAGGCCCGCAGCCTCGGCGGCCTCGGCGACCAGCCGCATGTCCTTGGCCGCGTGCCGGAGCTTGAAGCTCGGCGGATAGCGGCTCGCCTCCACGTTGGCGCGCTTGGCGCGAACGGAGGGTCCGATCGGGGACTCGGCCAGCACGTCGAGCACGGCGGTGCGGTCGAGACTGAGTGACGTCGCCAGCGCGAGGGCCTCGCCGAGGGCGACCATCGAGGCGCCGAGCGTCGCGTTGACCACGAGCTTCATCGCCGCTCCCGATCCAGGCGCACCGACGTGCCGCACATCCCCGAGCGACTGGAGGATAGGCCGCACCCGCTCGAAGTCACGGTTCGTGGCTCCGACGAAGATGTGGAGGCGGCCCGAGGTCGCCTCCGGGACACTGCCTCGCACGGGCGCGTCGACGGCGCCGACGCCGTCCGGCAGCCGGGCCGCCACCGAGCGAAAGGCCGTCGGTCCGATCGTGGACATCTCGATGAGGATCTGCCCTCGACCGAGCGTCGCGGCGAGCCCACTCGGACCGAATAGGACCTCGTGCACCGCCTCGGGTGTGGCGAGCATGGTGATGGCGAACTCCACGTCGGCCGCGGCGTCGGACGGGGACACCGCGACCCTCGCTCCTCGTTGGGACAGTGCCGCGGTGCGATCGGGGTCCCGGTTCCACACACGAACGTCATGGCCGGCCTCCAGTAGCCGCATCGCCATCGGCGTCCCCATCTGCCCCAGCCCCAGAAACGCGATCTTCGACATCAGCGATCCTCCATCAGCTGCGGAGCTGATCCGCGACGGGCAGGCGTCGGATCCGCTTGCCGGTCGCGGCAAAGATTGCGTTACACAGCGCGGGAGCGAACGGCGGGACGCCGGGCTCGCCGACCCCGCCCGGCGGCTCCGGGCTGCCGACGATGTAAACACGCGTGTCCGACGGCGCGACGTTCATGCGCGCCACCTGAAAATCGTTGAAGTTGTTCTGCTGCGCGCGTCCGTCGCGGAACGTGACCTCGCCGTAGAGCACCGAGCTCAGCGCCATCACCGCGGCCCCCTCCATCTGGGAACGGACCCGGTCGGGATACGCGGCGAACCCGCAATCCACCGCTATGTCGACGCGTGGCACCGAGACCGTGCCGTCCTTGCCGACGGCGGCTTCGACCACGATTGCGACGTAGCTCACGAAGCTCCGGTGGACGGCGATGCCGAGGCCGTGGCCCGCAGGAAGGTGCCGTCCCCACTGGGCCTTCTCGGCCACGACTTCCACCACGCGGCGCAGGCGCCCCGTATCGATCGGGTAGACCTTGCGGTCGTCGCCGTAGTTCTCGTAGTGCGGGCCCGCATCGACGTGCCGCGGCGGCCCCAGCAGCTCGAGCAAATAGTCCTTCGGATCGCGGCCGGCCGCGTGGGCGAGCTCGTCCGCGAACGAGCAGACCGCGAAGGCGTGCGGAATGTTGAGCACGGAGCGGAACCAGCCGATACGGACGTGCGGCTCCGCCTCGCCGTTCTCGCACCGGATGTTCGGAATGTCATACGGTACGTCAAGCACGCCCTGGCTCAGCTCGCCGTTGCTCGCGTATGTGACATTCGGCTGAAACGTCGACGGAATGGCCGGGAACACCGAGCGGTGAAGCCAGGCGATGGCGCGGCCCCGAGAGTCCAGCGCCGCCTCGAGATGCTGCGCATTGACCGTGTGGTAGTAGTCGTGGTGGATCTCATCCTCGCGGGTCCACGTGACCTTGACCGGAGCGCCGACGGCCCGCGAGAGCAGCGCAGCCTCCACGACATAGTCGGGCTTCGACTTGCGGCCGAAGCCGCCGCCGAGCAGTGTCACGTTCACCGTGACCCGGTCGGTCGGGATCCCGAGCGCCTTGGCGATCTCGTCGCGCGCACCCTGGGGATTCTGCGTGCATGCCCACGCTTCGCACCGTCCGTCGGCCACGCTGGCCAGGGCGGCCGGCGGTTCCATGGGCGCGTGCGCGAGGTGCGGAACGTAGTAGTCGGCCGTGACGACGCGGCCGGCGGACGCCAGGGTCGCCGGCGCATCCCCCTGGTTGCGCAGGACCCTCCCGGGCCGGCGCGCCGTCTCTTCCAGCTGCGCCTTGTAGGCGGTCGAGTCGTAGGATCGATTCGGCCCGTCGTCCCAGGTGATCTTCAGCTTGTTGCGGCCCTGGATGGCCGCCCACGTGTTACGGGCGATGACGGCCACGCCTCCGAGCGGCTGGAACCCTGACGGCGGAGGCGTGCCGTCCAGCTTCACAACGCGCTCGACGCCGGGCACCGCGAGGGCAGGGGTCTCATCGTACGAAGTGACACGACCGCCGTAGACGGGAGGGCGGGCGATCACCGCGTACTTCATTCCCGGCCGCCTGACGTCGATGCCGTAACCGGCCCGGCCGCTTGTCATCTCGGCGAGATCGACGATCGGCATGTCCTTGCCGATGTAACGGAAATCCTCCGGCCGCTTCAGTCTGAGCGCTTCCGGCCGGGGTACCGAGAGCGCACGCGCGGCCGCGGTGAGCTCGCCGTACCCGAGCGTGCGGCCCGTCGGGGTGTGGACGACTTGATGATTGCGCGCTCGGACCTGCGAGACGTCCACGTCCCACCTGTGCGCGGCTGCCGCCTCGAGCATCTGGCGCGCGGCCGCGCCCATTTCACGCATGGGCGACAAGAAATGGCGCAGGCTTCGGGAGCCGTCCGTGTTCTGTCCGCCGTACGTGGCCTCGTCTCCGACGGCCTGCACGACACGCACCCGAGACCAGTCGGCCTCGAGCTCGTCCGCGACCGCCATCGGCAGGGCCGTGCGGACGCCCTGGCCCATCTCGGATCGGTGCGCCACGATCGTGACGAGTCCCGTATCGTCGATGGACACGAACGCCGTGGGATTGAAACGAGGCACGTCCATCGCTGGTGCCGCCGGCGCGCTGCTCGCGGATTCGTGCGGGAGCAGGCGCAACCCGATCACGAGACCCCCGGCAACGGCGGCCCCGCCGACGAGGAAGCGTCGACGGCTGAGATTCTCGAGAATCGCCGTCATCTCACGCCCCTCCTGCCGCGGCCTTGATCGCCGCGCGAATCCGCTGGTAGGTGCCGCACCGGCAGATGTTGCCCGCCATTGCCTCGTCGATATCGCGATCGGTGGGCTGGGGTGTCCTCGCGAGCAAGCCGGCCGCCTGCATGATCTGCCCGCTCTGGCAGTAGCCGCACTGCGGAACGTTCAGGCCGCGCCACGCCTCCTCGACTCGTTTGCCGATCGGCGTCGCGCCGATCGCCTCGATGGTCGTGACCCTCTTGCCCTGCGCGGCCGAGATCGGCGTGACACACGCGCGGGTCGGCGTCCCGTCGAGGTGCACGGTGCAGGCACCGCAGAGCGCCATGCCGCATCCGAACTTCGTGCCGGTGAGTCCAAGCTCGTCACGCAGTACCCATAGCAGCGGCGTTTCGGCGGGCACCTCGAGGTTCACCGCTTTGCCATTGATGTCGAGTCGCGTCATGTGAATCTTTCCCTTCAGGAGTGTTCAGGCCCAAGAGACCGAGCTGACGCGTACGCCCACTCTCAACGGTGGCCTCCGCCGCCACCATGCCCGCCGCCACCACCATGCGCGGCGAGGCCGCCGTGGCCACCTTCGCCGCCATGCCCGGCGAACCCTGAGTGCCCGTGCGCAAAGCCGTGGCCCCACCCGCCATGATCAAAGTGGCCATGATCGAAGTGGTTATGACCCCAGCCACCACCGAACCAGCCATCCACGTATACCTCCGGGCCGTAAACGTTGGGCTCGTAACCAACGGGCTCCCCGCAAGCGGACAGGCCAAAACCGATGCCGACCAGCAGCAGCACCAGTATGGTTCTCGTCAATATTCTCCTACGATCCATCGCTGGCCCTCTCTTACATCCGGTCGTATACGTCGACGTAGCTCGCGCGGTGGCCGGCTCCGTCGGTCAATACGCCTTTGCATGTCATCTTCTGGTGATCCGCCGAGACCGTGCACGTCTGGACGTCCGATCGACCGGCGGGGCCCTTGAACGTCGTCTGCAGACCGCTACCGATCAGACGGACCGAGGCTGTCGTATCGCTGCTGATGCGATGGGACTCGCCGTCGGCTCCAGCTGCGAACGTCACAACATGGGGCTGATCGTCTGATGTGACGATCGTTACCGACCAGGTCACCGAGTTGCCATCCGCACGCGAGATCTCGCTCACGACATCAGTCGGCGACGGCTCGCCGGGTGGCAGAGTGGATTGGGCCCGGTTCCAGTGCCACCGGCCGACGAAGCGGCTGCTCTCTGCCCCTGCGGTACTGGCGGCCAGCGCGACACAAACTCCCATGATGACTGTGGTCCCCCGAATTCGAGTCATTGCGTCCTCACCCCTTGTCCAAGTCTGTGAAGAAACTCCTCACGCCGAGCTCGTTCTCTCTTGCGATGACTACCGTCGACACGTGCGCTACCGACGCCAAAGATTTTCGCAAGAATTCGTAATGGCACGCAGCGCCGCAACAACACGTCCTGCCAGGACAACGAGCTCTCTGGTTCAATCGGAGGCACGCACCCCGACGTACGCGGTGAGTGCGTCGTGGACGCCTATTCGAGCAGGGAGGTGCTAACCGCGCCCGCTTGGAATATCCTCAAGGGCCGAGGATAATATCGGCCTCGTGCGGGAAAACGTCGTGCTCGACGAAATCGAGTACCGTGAGCTCAAGGCGCTCCGCCGACGGACGGCGAGGATCAATCTCGTCCTCGTCGACGGGGTGTGATGCTCTTGGGCGGCCAGGGCACTCGAGAAGCGGCCGCTCGACGCGGCAACGGCGCGCAGGCTCCCGGCCCCCGGGAGTGCCGCTCCTGACCGGCGCCAGGATGCACGCGCGCCGACGGCCCGCTGGCGTGTTCCCGCCGGGTCCGCGACTCTCTGGCAGTCGAGGCTGGTCTTGTCGTGTACGATCGGCGGAGCCGCGGCCGCCCGCTCGTGACTCGCGGCGGCGGAGAGGGGCTCGATGACAGGCGACGTACCCAGGCGCGGCGGCTTCCTCGTCGGTCGCTGGTGGCAGCTCGGGGCGGGGATCGTCGCCATGATGGCCATCGCGAACCTGCAGTATGCCTGGACGCTGTTCACGGTCCCCCTGACGCAAAGCCTCCACGCGACGCTCTCGGCCGTGCAGGTCGCGTTCACTCTCTTCATCCTGACCGAGACCTGGCTCGTCCCCTTCGAGGGCTACCTGGTCGATCGTCTCGGCGCCCGGTTGATCGTGACCGCGGGCAGCGTCCTGGTCGGCTTGGGCTGGATCGGCTCCGGAATCGCCGGCTCCCTGGGCGCGCTCTACGGGTGGTACTCCCTCGGCGGCATAGGCGCCGGGGCGGTCTACGGCGCCTGCGTGGGAACCGCGCTCAAATGGTTCCCCGACCGGCGGGGCCTCGCCGCCGGCGCGACGGCCGGCGCCTACGGGCTCGGGACCGCCCTGACCGTCCTTCCGATCCAGCGGATGATCGACGCCAGCGGCTACCGGGCCGCGTTCATCGTGTGGGGCGCGGTCCAGGCCGTGGTCGTTCTCGTCGCCGCCCAGTTCATGACCGCGCCGGCGGCGAGCTGGACGCCGGCGGGCCGGGAGCGGGCCGGGGGGAAGACCCGGGTTCCGCAGTCGGCCGTCAGCCGGACGCCAGGCGAGATGCTCAGGACCGGTCGATTCTGGCTCATGTACCTGATGATGGCCCTCGTCGCCTTCGGTGGGCTGATGGTGACGGCCCAGCTCAAGCCGATCGCGGCCACCTACGGTCTCGACAAGACGGTCGTGACCCTCGGTATCAGCGCGCTCGCTCTCGCGCTGATGCTCGACCGAATCCTGAACGGGCTCACGCGGCCGTTCTGGGGCTGGGTGTCGGACCACATCGGCCGCTGCAACGCGATGGCGCTGGCCTTCGGCCTCGAGGCACTCGCGATCCTGGCGCTCCTCCGGCTCGTGGACCACCCGATCTGGTTCGTCGTCCTCTCCGGTGCCACGTTTTTCGCCTGGGGGGAGATCTTCTCGCTCTTCCCGGCGACGATCGGCGATGTGTTCGGGCCGGCGTACGCCACCACCAACTACGGGATCCAGTACACCTCGAAGGGCGTGGCGGCGATCTTCGCCGGGTGGGGAGCCGCGAAGGTCCTCGAGACGACGGGATCCTGGATGCCGGTGTTCTGGATCGCCGTCGCCTGCGACCTGGCGGCGGCGCTGCTCGCCCTCGTCTGGCTCAAGCCACTCCTGACGATCACAGCTGGTGACGCCGCGGCGCTCGCGGGCGGGGCGCCGGCGCCCCGGTAGCCTCCGCGGCGGCGGGAGGGGCCCGGCGTCAGCGACCGAGCGCGGCGAGCCCCTCGCGGGCGCGCTGGGCGATCTCCGGCGGCAGATCGGCCTGCGCGAGGAGCTTGTTGTAGGCGATCGCGGCAGAGTCCGGCTGCTTGAGCGCGACGTAGCCGGCCGCGGCCCCCAGGAGCGCCTGGCGGCCGAAGGTCGACTCGGGGGCAAGATAGGCGGCGGTCATGAAGTACTCGACCGCCTCCGCCGGCTTGCCCTCGGCTCGATACGACTCGCCCTGGTAGAAGGCGGCCTCGGTCGCGGCCGCGGTGTCGTCTCCCTTGACGATCACGTCGAGCTGGGCGCGCGCCTCCTTCCAGCGCTTGTCGTCGAGGAGGAGGCGGGCGTAGCGGAGCCGCGTCCCCGGCGGCCAGTCGGCGTCATGCCCGCCCCGCGCCGCGCGCGCGAAGGCGTCGACGGCGGCGCCTCGGTCGCCCGCTTGGTCACGGACGCGCGCGAGCAGCAGCCAGGCGTGCGGCAGCCGCGGGTCGCCCGCAGAGCCCGTCACAAATTGCTCGAGCGTCGACCTCGCCTCGGCGCCGTGGCCGGTCTCGATCTGGGCCTCGGCCCCGGCGACGAGCGTCTCGTCGACGAACGGGCTCGTGGGAGACCGCTGCCGGAGCAGCGCCAGCGCCGCGTCCGCGGTCGGCCAGCGCTTGGCGCCTGCCGCCGCCAGGCCGAGACGGGCGAGCGCGCTGTCGGCCCGGGGGTCGGCCGCGAACTGGCTCACGAGCTGCTTCGCCGATTCGAGCGCGTCGTCCCACGCCGCGGCATCGGTCGCGGTCGCGCTGAGGGCGTAGAGCAGCGCGGGTGTCGCGTGACCCTCACGGACCAGCCCGCCCCCGATCTTCCGGAAGCCCTCGCGGTCGGCGCGGTCGAAGGCGATCACGGCGAGCCCGTAGTCGGCGATCTGGGCGACCGCCGCGGTGCCCGTCTCCCGGGCCTCGGCGAACGCGCTCGCGGCCGCGTCCCACTGCCGGAGGGCGAGGGCGACCGAGGCCATACCCAGACGGGCGCGCGGCCCTTCGCCCGCGTCGCGCGCCGCCACGAACTCCTCGCGCGCGGGCACGGGCAGCCGGACGGTGAGGAGCGCGACGCCGAGCGCCAGGTGCGCCCGTCCGACGAGCGGCGACCCCGGCGCGCGGCCGAGGAAGGTGCGAAGCAATGGCTGCGCCTCGATCGCCCGGCCCGTGCGGAGCAGGACGACGGCGTGGTTCAGGCGAGCGAGGTCGGCCCGGGGATGGTCTGGGTAGCGGGCGTTCATCTCCTCGAACAGTGCGATCGCCTCCGCGGTGTCGCCCGCCGAGGCCGCCAGCTCCGCCGACAGCTCGAGCGCGTCGGGCGCGAGTGGATCTTGCGGTCGCTCGCGCGCGAAGCTGATGAAGATGCGGCGCGCATCCGCGTCGTGCCCCCGTCGCAGTTCCGCCCAGCCGATCGAGAGCGTGGCGGCCGCGGCGGCCGGGCTCGCGCGGAACTCGTCCACGAAGCGACGGAAGGTCTTGATGGCCGCTTCGAAGTCACCTGCGTAGTACGCGCTCTCGCCCGCCAGCACGAAGGCGGACTCCCGCACGTCATTGGTGATCGGCTGCGCGAGCAGGGCCCCCATGTCGGTCGCCACCTGGGCGAACTCGCGGAAGTCGAAGTTGAGCTGCGCCAGCCGGAGGCTCGCGCGGCCGCCGAGCGGGCTGGCCGAGTCGGTCATGCGCGCGAGGTCGTAGCGCGTGCGCGCCTCGTCCCGGTTGCCCTCCCGGCGAAAGACCTCGCCCTCCACGAACAAGAGCCACCCGCGCTCGGCGGGGCTGAGCGTCCGGGCCAGAAGCTGCTGGTCGAAGGCGTGCGCCGCCGCCGGATCCCGCGCGGCCGCCCATCCGGCCATCGCGAGCAAGGTCGCCACCCCGAAGGGCGACGCGCGCTCCCGCAGCGGCTTGACCGCCTGCTGGGCGCCGGACCAGTCGCCGGCGTCGAGCAGGGCTTGCACGAGTCCGATGTCGACCAGGTCATGCTCCTGGGACTCGCCCACGGTCGCGAGCAGCGCGCGGTACACCTTCACTGCCTCCGCGGGGCGGTCGGCGCGGTCGAGCCACCAGCCGAGATGCAGGAGCGCCGTGGAGAGCAGCGCCGGCGGTGGCGCGTCCTTGACGAAGCGCCCGAGCTGGTCGACCGCGGGGCCATACTGGCCGAGCCGACCCAGGCACTCGCCGAGCCAGAACCGGGCCTCGCGGGCGAGAAGGGCGGGGGCGCTGTCGGCGAGCTTCGTCCACGCTTGCCGGGCCTCCTCCCACCGGCCCAGGAGCGAGAGGGCGAGCGCGCGACCGCGTCGAGCCGAGACCAGGAGCGATTGCGACGGGGCCCCCGGCCGACCGAGCGCGCCGTCGAAGGCGTCGAGGGCCCGCGCGGGCTGGCCGAGCTGGAGGGCCGTCCAGCCGCTCGAGTTCAAGGCGAAACTGGCGAGGTCGTCGGCCGGCCCCTCCTTGGCGACCTGGACGAAGTCCTTGTCGGCCTCCGCGATTCGGTTGACCTTGTACAGGGTTTCACCGAGCCAGTACCGCGCCAGTCGTGCGGCGTCGCGGTCTGGGTCCTTCCCGAGCGCGTCCTCGAAGTACTGGACGGCCTTCACGTACCTCCCGTTGTCATAGTGCTCGCGCCCGCAGTCGACGAGCGCGCTGACGCTCCCGAGCAGGGTGCCGACCAGGTTGCAGCTGACGGCACGCATCGCGAGGACGGGCTTCGTGATCGTCGGGTCGAGGACGAGCCGCGGGGTCGGCAGCGCCGGGAGCGTCGCGGGGGGCGCCGGGATCGGCAGCTCCGGCACCGGGAGGGACGGCTTCTCGAGCGGGGCACCGGCGATCTCGACGAGCGGGGCGAGGTCGGGGGGCGGCAGGACCACCGGGGCCGGGGCGGGTGCCGCGGCCACGAGCGCGGCCCACGGGAGCCCGAGCAGAAGGAGGCGGCGTCTCATGATTCCGTGGCGGGCTTCTTCTCCGTGGATTTTTGAGGCGAAGTCTGGCGGGCCTTCACCGCCGCCGCCCGCACCCGAGCCCACTTCCGCTGGGCCTGGTCGGGGCTCGAGGCCGCGATCAGCTCGTACTTCTGGAGCGCCTCGTCCCAGCGGCGCAGTTCCTCGTACGCGGTCGCGCTGCCGGCGAGGGCCCGGAACTGCACGAGCGGCTGAATCCCCGACACCGCCGCCGCGGCGTCGAAGGCCTCGAGAGCCGCGGCGTACTGGGCGAGCTTCAGCTGGACCTGGCCGACGAGCAGGAGCGCGTCGGCCCGCAGACTGCCGGTGGCGGTGTCCGCCACGGGGCGGGCCTGCCCGAGCGCCTCCTCGTACTTCTTCCGCTTGAAGGCGGCGTCGGCCAGCTCCAGGAGGCGCCGCCCCAGCCGCTCCTGCTGGGCCCTGACGACGGTCGCGCGGTCGCGCGCCCACTGCTGCAGCGTCCCGTCGGCGCTCCCGGCCGCGACCTCCTGGTAGCGCGCGAATGCGTCCGGCCACTGCTGCTGCTCCTCGTGGGCGACGCCGCTCCCGGCGAGCGCGCGGTAGCGGGCGGCCGCGTCGAGACCGGGCACCGCCGCCGCCGCGTCGAAGGCAGCCAGGGCCGCCGCCGGCTGCTTCAGCTTGAGTGCCGCATCGCCGACGAGGAGCAGCGCGCCGGCCCGCAGGTCGGCGTCCTCGCTCTGCGCGAGCGCGCGCCCCTGCGCCAGCGCGTCGGCGTACTTCTTTGCCTTCAACAGGGCCGTCGCCTGGTCGAGCTCGGCGAGCTCGCGCAGGCGGCGCTGCTGGACCTGCACCGCGCCCACGCGGTCGCGCGCCCACTGCTGGAGCGCCGCGTCCGGGCTCCCCTCCGCCACCTCCGCGTAGAGCGCGAGCGCGGCGTCGAGCTTCCGCTGCTCCTCCTCCGCCACCGCGCTCCCCGCCAGCGCCCGGTACCGGAGTGCCGCGTCCACGCCAGGCGCCGTCACCGTCTTGAAGACGTCGAGGGCGCCCGCGTAGTCCTTCAGCTTGAGCTTTGCCTCCCCGACGACCAGCGAGGCCTCCGCCTGGAGCTCGGGCGTCTTGGTCGCGGCCGACGCGAGCGTGACCGCATCCTGGTACTTTTCGCGCGTGTACGCGAGGTGCGCGAGGTCGAGGGCGGTCCGCTGCGCGAGCGCGTGGTCCGGGAACTCCTGCCGAAGCCGCGTCCACGCCGCCTCCTGGTCCTGCGGCCGGCCGAGCTGGCCCGCCAGCAACGCCGCATCGTAGAGGTCTTCGGCCGTGAGCGACGGATCGGCCATGAGCGTCCGGTACTGCGCCCCGAGCTCCCCCTTGTCTCCGAGCCGCGACACGGCCTCTGTGAGCTTGCGGCGGGCGGACGCGGCCAGCTCGCTCGAGGGACTCCGCGCGAGGAACGCGCGGAGGTGCTTGACCCCGTCGGCAGTCTGGCCCGTCGCCAGCTCCGCCCAGCC
>QHRX01000183.1:1640-4228 GCA_003221455.1 Candidatus Rokuibacteriota bacterium | reverse complement strand
CACGGCCTCGTACGCCGCCCGCGCCTCCCCGTACCGCTTCAGCCGAAACAGCGTCTCCGCCTCCCAGTACCGCGCCTCCTGCGACCGCCCCGGCGCCGGCACGAGCTTCTCCGCCCGCCGAAACGCCTCCAGTCCCCCCTCCAGGTCCCCCGCCCCGAGCCGCGCCTTGCCCAGCGCCAGGACTGCCTCCCGCGCCCACTGCTGGAGCGCCGCGTCCCCACTCCCCTGCGCCACCTCCTCGTACAGCGCGAGCGCCTCCCGCCACTGCTGCTGCTCTTCCCGCGCCACCGCGCTCCCCGCCAGCGCCCGGTACCGGAGCCCTCCGTCCACCCCCGGCAGCGCCGCCACCGCCTTGAACGCCTCCAGCCCCCGCGCGTAGTCCTTCAGCTTGAGCGCCGCCTCCCCGACCACCAGCGAGGCTTCGGCGGCGAACTCCGGCGTCTTGCCCGCTACCTGGGCCAGGCTGATCGCCTCGGCGTACTCCTCCCGCTTGTAGGCGAAGCGGGCGAGGTCGAGCGCGGTCCGCTGCGCCAGCGCGTGGTCCGGGAACTCCTGCCGGAGCCGCTTCCACGCCGCCTCCTGGTCCTCCGGCCGGCCGAGCTGGCCCGCGATCACCCCCGCGTCGTAGAGGTCCTCGGCCGCCGGCGCCGGATCGTCCATCAGCATCTGGTACTGCGCCGCCAGCTCGCGCTTGTCCCCGAGCCGTGCCGCCGCTTCCGTGATCTTCCGCCGCGCCACGGGCACGAGCGGGTGCGTCGGGTAGGAGCCGACGAACCGCCGCAGGTCACGGATGGCGTCCGTCGTCTTGCCGGTTCCCAGCTCGGCCCACCCGATGAGGTATTGCGCGTCGCCGGCGCGCTCGTGCGAGGGGTACTTCGAGATGAACGTCTCCAGCACCGGCATCGCTTCGTCGTAGCGCTTGGCGTCGACGAGCGTGCGGGCGAGCGCGAACGTCGCGTCCCCTGCCAGCGGGTGCCCCGGCCACTTCTCCAGAAGTTGGCGGAACCCCCGAATCGCCGGCTCGAGCCGCTTCTGCTCCAGCTCGAGCCAGGCCAGCCCGTACACCGTATCCGGCACCAGCGGCGACCCCGCGTCCCCCCGGATCACGGCCTCGTACGCCGCCCGCGCCTCCCCGTACCGCTTCAGCCGAAACAGCGTCTCCGCCTCCCAGTACCGCGCCTCCTGCGACCGCCCCGGCGCCGGCACGAGCTTCTCCGCCCGCCGAAACGCCGCCAGCCCTCCCTCCAGGTCCCCCGCCCCGAGCCGCGCCTTGCCCAGCGCCAGGACTGCCTCCCGCGCCCACTGCTGGAGCGCCGCGTCCCCACTCCCCTGCGCCACCTCCTCGTACAGCGCGAGCGCCTCCCGCCACTGCTGCTGCTCGTCCCGCGCCACCGCGCTCCCCGCCAGCGCCCGGTACCGGAGCCCTCCGTCCACCCCCGGTATCGCCGCCACCACCTTGAACGCCTCCAGCGCCCGCGCGTAATCCTTCAGCTTAAGCGCGGCCTCCCCGAGCAGGAAGTAGGCGTCGGCTCGCAGCTCGTCGTTCTTCGCCGCCGCCGCGGCCAGCGTGAGGGCGTCGTCCCAGCGCTCGGCCGCGTAGGCCGACTTCGCGAGCTCGAAGGCGGCCCGCTGCGCGAGAAGGTCGTCCGGGAACTCCTGCCGGAGCCGCTTCCAGGCCGCCTCCTGATCTTCCGGCCGACCGAGCCGGGCCGCCATCTGGCCAGCCGCGTAGAGGCCGTGCGGCGTGGCCCGAGGCGCCGTCGTCAGGGCGCGGTACTCCGTCTCGAGCTCGCCCCGGTCGCCGGACCGCAGCACCGCCTCGGCGAGCTGCCGGCGTGCCGTCTCCGCGAGCTCGTGGGTCGGGTGGGCGGTGACGAACGCGCGCAGCGCCTGGATGGCCTCGGCGGTCTGTCCCGCCGTGAGCCGTGTCCAGCCGAGCAGGTACTGCGCCTCGGGCTCCTGCGGGCTCTTGGGGTACTTCGTCCCGAATGCCGAGAGGAGCGGCAGGGCCTCCTCGTACCGCTTGAGGTCGACGAGCGTGCGCGCGAGCGCGAAGGTCGCCGCGGGCGCCAGCGGGCTGTCCGGCCACGCCTCCAGGACGTCGCGGAAGCTCTTGATCGCGGGCTCGAGGTGCTTCTGCTCGAGCTGCGCCCAGGCCCGGCCGTACATCGTGTCGGCCGCGAACGGCAGCTTGGGGTCCTTCTCGAGCACGACCTGAAGCGCCCGATCGTACGCCGTCTCGGCTTCCGCGTAGCGTTTGAGGCGAAAGAGCGTCTCGGCCTCCCAGAACTTCGCCTCGCCCGGCTTTCCCGACGGCTCCTTGAGCCCGAGGACTCGGCGGAACGCGTCGAGGGCCGGGGTGAGGTCCTGCTGCGCGAAGCGCGCCTTGCCGAGCAGGAGCCACGCCTCGCCCACGCGCCGGTCGTCGGGATACTTGGCGACGAACTCCTCGAGCACCCGGCGCGCCGTCGGGTAGAGCTTATCGTCGAACGCGCTCGTGCCGACGCGCCACAGGCGGTCGGAGTCCTCGAGGGCGATCGCGAGCGGTGCCCGCACGAGGAGGAGCGTGGAAAGCGTCAGGACCACGA
>QHRX01000183.1:0-1396 GCA_003221455.1 Candidatus Rokuibacteriota bacterium | reverse complement strand
GCGCTGGCCGACGCCGCCCTCGAGCCCGGCGCCCTCGAGGCGGTCACGGGCGCGCGCGGGCGCGGCTTCGCCACGGCCGTGTGGACGAACAACGCGCGAGTCTGCACGATCCACGTGCTCGAGCAGCTCGCGCTCGCGCCCCACTTCGACCTCGTCATCACACGCGACGACTTCCGGCGGCTCAAGCCCGACCCCGACGGCTTCCGCGTCATCCGCGAGCGGCTGCCACGACTCACGGAGGCCGTCGTCGTCGGCGACTCCTGGGTCGACGGTCTGGCCGCGCGCGCGGCGAGGCTCCCCTTCATCGCCTACCGGGCCGACGAGCGGGAGCTCGCCCGCCACGGCGTGGTCCCTCGCGCCCGCATCACGGCGCTGACCGACCTCCCGCCGCTGCTCGACGCGGGCGCCTGAGCGGGCCCCGGGCCGTATAATCGGCGAGTGGATCTGTTCGAGTCGGAACGCTCCGCCGCGGCCGCCCCCGCGCCGCTCGCCGACCGGATGCGCCCGGCCACGCTCGCCGAGGTCGTGGGCCAGGAGCACCTGCTCGGCCCGGGCAAGGTGCTGCGGCGGGCGCTCGAGGTCGGCGAGCTGCACTCGATGATCCTGTGGGGGCCGCCCGGCTCGGGCAAGACGACGCTCGCGCGGCTGATGGCGCGGGTGGCCGGCGCCGGGTTCGTCGCCTTCTCCGCCGTCCTCTCGGGCGTCAAGGAGATCCGCGCGGTCCTGGCCGACGCGGAGGCGGCGCGGGCCCGGCGGGGTGCCCGCACGATCCTCTTCGTCGACGAGATCCACCGCTTCAACCGCGCCCAGCAGGACGCGTTCCTGCCCCACGTCGAGATGGGCACGATCATCCTGGTCGGCGCCACGACCGAAAACCCTTCCTTCGAGGTCAACTCGGCGCTCCTCTCGCGCTGCCGGGTCTACGTGCTGCACGCGCTCGGCGAGGCCGAGCTGCTGGCGCTCCTGCGCCGCGCGCTCGCCGACGCGGAGCGCGGCCTCGCCGGCCTCCGGCCGGCCGTCAGCGACGCGGCGCTCGGGCTCATCGCGGGCCTCGCCAACGGTGACGCGCGCGCCGCGCTCAACATCCTCGAGCTCGCGGTCGTGCTGTCGACGGCGGACGCGGGCGGCCGGCGCGTCGTCACCGAGACCACGATCCGCGAGGCGGCCCAGCAGCGCGCGCTCCTCTACGACAAGAGCGGCGAGGAGCACTACAACCTGATCTCGGCGCTCCACAAGTCGCTCCGCGACTCTGACCCCGATGCCGCCCTCTACTGGCTCGCCCGCATGCTCGAGTCGGGCGAGGACCCGCTCTACGTCGCCCGGCGACTGGTGCGCTTCGCCTCCGAGGACGTCGGCAACGCCGACCCCGCCGCGCTCACGCTCGCGCTGGCCGCCA
>QHRX01000307.1 GCA_003221455.1 Candidatus Rokuibacteriota bacterium | reverse complement strand
GCGACGACGACCGCGACTGCGAGGAATTCGAGGCGAGTCCTCTCCATTTAGAGCTCCAGTTCGGGGTCCCGCTATCGGCTATTTGCAGTGGGGATTGTGCGGCGAAGCATGCGGGTTACACTTATCAGGCGCGGCGACAAGGCCACCGCTGGTGCTCACCGCCAATCGAGGCCCGAGCCCCGCCGTCACGCCGACGCTGCTGAGCGGCATCGCGGTCATCGCGCCCTTGGACCCTGCCGCCTGCCCCGCCGCGGCCGTCCATTGAACAGGCGCCGCCTGCGAATCAGTGGTCCCGCCAGAATTCTGCGGATAGAACTCCGGCCCGGAGACGTACCCACCGTACTGGCCGTTGACGTCGAACAACGGCATGGCGTCGTTCTTCACGTCCGGGTCGGGAATCTTCGCCATCGCCAGCTGTACCAGCCGGCTCGAGAACGGCCGTGTCAGGTCCGACGTGAAGCCCGGAGAGATCGTGAAGTTGCTGCCGCCCGGCGTGAGGTAGCCGATGCTATGGCCGTCGGGCGCGAAGACGGCCTTGGCGTCCGACGGAACAGCCAGTGGCATGTCGGAGCTGAACATTGGGCCCGCGAACGCGGGGCGCTTGGGGAGAAAGACCGGCTCGCGGCTCGCCAGGAGCACGAGTCGCGGGTTGTCGAGCCGCGCAACCCGCAAGGCGCCCTGGCTCATCTTCAGTCCCATTGCCCCGGCCCCGCTCACGACCACTTCCCCGACCATGCGCGCTTGCGGCACCGGCTCGAGCTTGGCCGACCGCGTCAGGATCTCGACGCGGGTGAGCTCCGGGAGCCGAAAGGTCATTCGGCCGTAACTGACTGAAAGCTGGGTCGCTTGGCCCTTTACTCCGAAGCGGACGGCGGTGAAGGGGAGCACGTTCACTCGGCTTCCGTCGGCGAGGTCGAGGGCGGCCCCCCCGGTCGTGGTCCGGAGGTCGGCTCCCTCCAGGACCGGGAACGAGTGGGCGCCCACGCGGAGCCAGCTTTTGTCCGCGTCGATCGACACCTTGGCTGCCCCGAACCCCCGCATGGTCCCGAGGGGGGGCGTGGCGCGCGAGACCGGAACCCCGCCTGCCAGCGTGACGATCAGACCGATTGTGAGGAACTGGCGGAAGTAAGGGAGTGGGACCCTGTGTGACATCATGACTCTGCCCCTCGACGGCGCCACGCGACGGCGATAACGCAGAATGGAAGTCTTCTCACCGCAGGACCCTCCCATCGCGTGATGCAAGCTCCACCCTCAGGCCGATAACTTCGGCGCCCACATGGGGTGTGACGTCACGACATCGCTCCGGGGGCCGCGCCGCGCCGGCGGTAGCGCACCGACTCCCCCTGCCCAACGGTTTCGAGAACTCCGGCGTCGGCGAGTCGCGTGAGAACGCGCTGCAGACGCTCGAGATCCGTTCGGACGACCTGCCGCATCAGCCACCACTGCGCAATGCCATCGAGGGTGTCCATCGCGGCGGGATGCTCGGTGAGGTACCGCACCACCGCTTCGGCCATCTCGCCATCGGCGCAGTCGTCCATCGCGAGTGACCGACCCTTGCTGCAACGCCCAGACCAAGTACGCTTGGCGCTTAAACTATCGATGGAACGGCGGTTCGGGTGCGGGTGGCGCGTGCTTAGCGGGGCTGCGAACCCCCGGACCGGTGGAGTTCAACGATCGGGAATGCCCGTAGACCGGGGATTTCGAAAGCGGGGGGATTATGACCCGTTCGACGGGGGATCGCCGCCCCGGTCGCGGCGGCGGCGACGGCCGGGAGGGGAGAACTCCACGGGATCCAGCCCATGCCTCTCCAGCAGGCGACGGAAGTCGCGACGATCTTTGCCCGCGGCGCAGGCTGCGTGGGTGACGTTGCCGCCGTGAGCCTGCATCAGCCCGATGAGGTAATCGCGCTCGAAGGCGTCGATCGCGCGCCTCTTCAGGACTGCGAAAGACGGCAAGGCTTCCCCGGCTTCCGGCGAAGTCGCAGGCGCACTGCAGAGTTGTAGGTCTTCCCCCTGGATCTCGTCGGTCTGACAGGTGTGAACGGCTCGGATGATGGCGTTTTCTAGCTCGCGCACATTCCCCGGCCAATCGAACTGCACCAGCGCCGCGAGGGCGGCGTTGGACAGCCGCTTTGGCCCCCCGGAGCGGCCCGAGTGCCTGGCCAGGAAGTGCGCGGCGAGATCGGGGACGTCACCCTTGCGTTCCCGCAGCGGCGGAAGCTCGATCGAGAACAGGCACAGGCGATAGAACAAATCTGGCCGGAATTTGCCCTCGCCCACAAGTTGGCGCAGGTTGGCGTTGGTGGCCGCGACGAACCGCACGTTCGCCCGCTGTTCGCGGCTCGATCCGAGCGCGCGAAACGTCTGGTCCTGAAGCACTCGGAGCAGCGCCACCTGTGCGCGCGCGCTGAGCGTGTCGACCTCGTCGAGCAGCAGCGTCCCCCGGTCGCTCTCGAGCAA
>QHRX01000306.1 GCA_003221455.1 Candidatus Rokuibacteriota bacterium | reverse complement strand
GGCGCCCCGAGCCGTCCAAGGTCTACATCGTGAACCTGGTGCCGGCGGTCGCGGCCGTCGGCAGTCCGTCTGGCTCGGCGCACGCCACGCCACAGGCGCCCGTGAAGTCGGACCCGGCACCGCGGGCCACGCCCGCAGCAAAGTCTCCGCCCGCAGAGACGCCGTCGGCTCCGACCTTGCCCGAGCTGCCCCGCGAGCCGGTGCGCACCCGGTCGGTCCACGACACGCCGGCGCTGCCCGACGCGTCGGGCTCGCACGAGCTCGCGTTGCCGGCCTCGCCGGCTCGGCTCAAGGTCCCGTCGCTGCCGAGCGAGCGCCCGGTGGTCGGCCCCCGCGACCTCGACCGGACGTTGCCGTCGCGTCTGGCCGAGGTCCCCCGCGAGCGCCCGCCGCGCTCCGTCAGGCTCACGTCCACCGGTGATGGGCTGGCTCGGCCCGCGGCCCGCGACGTGCCGGAAGTCGCCCGGGCCCTGACGCCACCCGGCCCGCTGCCGGCGCCGAGTGCGCCCGATCTCGCCCGGGCGAGCCCGCCCGCGCTGCCGCGGCTGGCGACGCTCCCGCGTGTGGGCAAGGAGCTGCCGAGCCTGGCCGCGCCGCCGCCCGAGCCCTCGATGCTCGCGGCCGCCCGCCCGGCGCCCACGCCGCCCAAGACCGCCCTACCCGTCGCGCCGCCGTCGGGCGCGGTGGCGCTCGGTGCGCCCGCAGCGTCGACGCAGGGATCGGGCCCCGTCACCGTCCAGGCCTCGGACTTCCCGTTCGCGTGGTATCTTCACGCGGTGCAGCGTAAGATCACCGAGAAATGGGCGCCGCCGACCCGTGGCGACGGTCGCGCCCTGGTCGTATTCGAGATCAGTCGGAACGGCGAGGTGAAACGCACGGCGCTGGAGGGAAGCTCGGGCGACGCCGTCTACGATCAGGCCGCCCTGCGCGCGATCGCCGACGCGACGCCGTTCCCGCCGCTCCCCGAACAGTACAAGAGCTCGATCCTGAAGATCCACCTCGGGTTCAGCCCCGTCTCCGATCGGGGGTAATTCGTGTTGATCCGTCGCGGCGGTGTGCTCCTGGGCCTGCTGGCCCTGACCCTCGCGCTCGCGCTCCTCGGGCCGCCGCGCCGGACGGCGGCCCAGGGCGGCGCGGAGGTCTGGCTCAACGTCCAGAAGGGCGGCGGCACCAAGCTCAACATCGCGGTGCCGGTCTTCACTGTCGTCCGGGGGGCCGACGCCGGAGTCGGACGGGTGCTGGCCGAAGTGACCGGCAACGATCTCACCTACACGGGGCTCTTCAGCGTCGTCTCCGGCACCGCCGCCCTCCCGGCGGACAATCCGGCAGCCCTGCGCCAGGCCCTGACCGACTTCGCCGCGGCCGGCGCCCACGCGGCGCTCCAGGGCCGGGTGACGATCAGCCGGGACCGCGCCGAGGGCGAGATGCGCCTCTACGACCTGACGAGCCCGGACCAGCGGGTGATCGCGCAGAAGAAGTTCGAGGTGGTCCCCGGGCAGGTCCGGCGGCTCGCCCACAAGGTCGCCGACGACGTGGTGCTCGAGTTCACCGGCGTGCTGGGCGCCGCGGATACCAGGCTCGCGTTCATCGGGGTCAGCGCGGGGCGCGCCGGCAAGCAGCTCTACATGATCGACTACGACGGGGTCGGGCTCACGCCGCTGACCGAGAACGGCGCCATCAACCTCTCGCCCGCGTGGAGTCCCGATACGCGCTCGATCGCGTTCACCTCCTACCTGAAGGGCTATCCCGATATCTACCGCCTGTTCCCCTTCGAGCGTCGGCCGCTCCAGACGGTGGCCGCGTTCCTCGGCATCAACGCCGCGCCCGCCTGGAGCCCGGACGGGCGCAGCCTCGCACTGACGATGTCCAAGGACGGCAACGCCGAGATCTACGTGATCAGCATCGCCACCGGTGCCGTCCGCCGGCTGACGTGGAACCTCGGGATCGACGCGGAGCCGACGTGGTCGCCGACGGGCCGGCAGATCGCGTTCACCTCCGACCGCCAGGGCCAGCCGAACATCTTCGTCATGGACGACTCCGGCGCCAACGTGCGTCAGCTCACGTCGGGCGGATTCCATACCCAGCCGCGCTGGTCCCCGCGCGGAGATCTGATCGCCTACACCGCGCGGCAGGGGACCCACGGCATCTGGCTGGTCAACGCCGACGGCTCCAATCCGCGGCGGCTCGACACGGGGCCCGGGGACGCCGAGAGCGCGTCCTGGTCGCCCGACGGCCGATACCTCGCCTATCAGGCGAACCGCGCCGGCGAGTGGCAGATCTACACGATGCACGTGGACGGGTCCGACCAGCGGCTCGTCGTCTCGGGAAATGCGACAGGCCCCTCGTGGTCGCCGCGCCTGCCGTGATAAGATCGGCCTCAACTCTGTACGGCGCGCGCAGGGCCGGTCCCTGAGCCCAAAGGAGGTCGCATGAAAGTGCGACGCTGGTATCTCGCCTTCTTGCCTCTCCTCATCTCGACGGTGGTCCTGGTCGGGTGTGCGAAGCGACCCTCGATGGTGCAGGCGTCGGCGCCCGCGCCGGCCGGCTCGGCCGCGGCAGGTGTGAGCACGTCTGAGGAAGCCCCCCAGAGCGGCGCCGGCTCGACCGGGAGCGAAGGGACCGGGCAGAGCGGCGCGACGGCGCCGAGCGGCCCGACGACGACCGGTCCGGCACAGCCCGAAGCGGCGCCGCCCGTCGCGGCGCCGAGCCCGACCGCGGTCAGCTCGAATGCGGGGGCGACGGCGAGTGGCGCGACGACGAGCGGCGCGGGACACCCCGCGGCCAGCTCGAAAGAGGAGAGTAGCTCCGGGGCTGCGACCGGCGGCGGCACGACGGTGATGGGCCCGGCCGGGCCCGCCGGCGGGCCCGGCTCCGAGTCCGGCACGGGGACGTCGGCCGGCGCGGGCTCGACCGATGGCGCCTCCGAGAGCGCGCCGAGCGGTGGCGCGACGGCGGCCGGGTCCGAGACCATCGCCGTGGCGCAGCCCGGCGAGCAGATGATCGCGGCGGCCCGGCCGACGCTCCGAGAGTACGCGGCGGTCCCCGAGCTGCAGGACGTCCACTTCGGCTTCGACAAGTACAGCATCCGGACGGAGGACGTGACGGTCCTCGACGCGAACGCCCAGTGGCTCAAGTCCAATCCGACCTACCTGGTTCTCATCGAAGGCCATTGCGACGAGCGCGGCACCAACGAGTACAACATCGCCCTCGGACAGCACCGGGCAAAGTCGGTGATGGACTACCTCGTGTCGCAGGGTGTGCTGGCGAGCCGGATCACGACCATCAGCTACGGCGAGGAGCGGCCGCTCTGCACCGAGCACACCGAGGACTGTTGGGGCAAGAATCGGCGTGCCCACTTCCTGGTGAAGGCCCAGTAGGCATCCATGGCGCCGCGCCGGTCGACCTCGGGGCGAAGGATTCGGGTCGCCGCCTCGCTGCTGAGGATATGCTGCAGCTCCGCACCGACCTCAACAGCCTCCCCGTGTCGCTGCAGCGGACCCGGGCGGAGGTCGACGCCGCCTTGGCCCAGATGGACCGGCGGCTCGCCGAGCAGACGGCGGAGACCGGCAAGCAACTGAGCGCGCTGTCGGCGCGCCTCGAGGTCCTCTCAGGGGACGTCGCGGCCCTCTCGGCGCGCGCGGACGACATGAATCATCGCCTGGAGGCGCTCCGAAAGGCGGCCGCGCGCCCCGGGGCGCCGGCCCCGGTCGCCCCGTCGGCGCCCACTGGGCAGGCTCCCGCGCCGCCGCGCCCGACGACCGGCGCCCTCCTGCCCGAGGATGTCTACCAGGCGGCGTACATCGACTTCAGCAAGGGCGGCTACCTGCTCGCCATTACGGGCTTCCGCGATTTCCTGCGGCGGTTCCCCGACCACAAGCTCGCCGACAACGCCCAGTATTGGATCGGTGAGTCCTACCTGGCCCTCGCCCACAGCTACGCCAACGCCGGCCAGCAGGACGACAAGGCGACACAGGCGCTGGAGGAAGCGGTGCGGGAATTCAGGCGCGTGATCACGAATTATCCGCGGGGAGACAAGGTGCCGACCGCCATCTACAAGGAAGCCCTCGCGCTGCTGGACCTCAAGAAGCCGGCCGAGGCGCGGACGCGCCTGCAGTACCTGATCGACAACTTCCCCCGCGCCGAGGAAACGCCGTTGGCGCGCGACCGGCTCACCGCGCTCAAGCCCTAGATCGCCGCCCGCCCGCGTCGAGGCGGCTGGCGCGTCAGATCGAGCTGGCCCCCGGCGAGGCGTCGAGCCCGAAGACCCAGATGACCGTCATGTCGTCGCCCGGCGGAGTGTAGACCATGACGCTGCCGTCTGGGTGCTCGGTATTCGCGACCGCGACGGCGGTGGCCCCAGCGGGCGAAACCGGCGAGTCCCCCTGCCAGACCATCACGGTGAGGAGCACGGCGCCGACGGCGCCCGCGATCGCGGCGCGAGGGTACCGGAGGATGCGCTCGGGCCGGGTGCGGGCTCGGGGATCCCTGCCCGCTTCAATGCCGCGGATGACACCCGGCCAAAAGCCCGCCCAGTCCGGCTCGGCGGCCACCACCGAGGAGCGGACCAATTCGCGCAGTCGGCCCTGGGTGCGCGCCGCTTCCTGGCAGTCGGCGCAACCATCGAGGTGGGCGGCGATCGCCCGCGCCTGCCGCTCGGGTAAGGCGCCGTCCAGGTACGCTCCGACCCGGCGCCGCCTGAAGTAGCAACCCAGCACGGTGTTTGGACGGCTCACCCCCGTGCGTGTATTCTCCGGTGGGTCTCGATCGGTGGCCGGGGACGACCATACGCGAGAACGAATGCCAAATTGAGGTCGGTGGCGACGTGGTCCTCGAGGCCCGGCTGTCGTCTCTTACGGCTCCCGCCGGCGGTCTCGTCCTGTGCCACCCGCACCCCCTCTACGGCGGCGACATGGACAACCCC
>QHRX01000305.1:3768-4932 GCA_003221455.1 Candidatus Rokuibacteriota bacterium | reverse complement strand
CCCGGCGAATACCGCACCCCGGTGCGCGACCGGTCCTGCTTGAAGCGTGAGACCTGCGAGCGAAAACGGCGAATGCTCTCGTCCATCGGGCGCCCTCCCCTCGACGCCACGATGCACCTCGACCGCCATCATGCGCTAGACGGGGAAGAGCGAGGAGTTACCCTCGAGGAACGGCTCTTCGGGCGTGTCCGGACGAGGACTTCTAGTCCTGTGCCTGACGTGTTGGAAGGGTGCGACGTGACGAGGGTTGTCGCCAGCTCTTCGTGGGTGTGTCCGAAGTGCGCCCAGCTCGGGCGCGCTCGAGCTCACTCGGGCTCAGTGCGACAACTGCGTTAAACTCCGTCTCTCCCTTTAGGCCGGCGTGATGGTGCTCGGTGTTGTACCAGGGGAAGAAGACGTGACAGTGGGCCCGGGCATCCTGAAGCGCGTGTAGGACTGGGGGGAAATGATTCGGCTCGCGTCAGGCGCTCGCGCCGCGCCACTTGGGAGCGGCTGTCCGAACTTCTTGCAGAACTTATGGCCAGGTGCGTTCGCCGTCCGGCACTGAGAACAAATCAGCGCGAGCTTTGCTCCGCACTCGGGACAGAATTCGGCGTCGGATGGCGTCTCGTGCTGGCACCGGGGACACTTCATCCCGACAACTCGGGCCGGTGGATCTTGGAAGTGCGCCGAGCCTAGCGCCCGGCTCGGGCCCAGTCAAGCAGCCAGGATCGTCAGCCAGGATCGTCTTGACACTCCATAGGTGCAAGCGCATCATCCGGGGACCATCCCGTCCGGCCCCCGCGGAGGCGGTCATGCCCTGATCCGGTGCCTGGACGCCTCTCCCTGCGGGCCGCAGCCACGGCACGTCGGGGCCGAGCCAGCAATGGGAGGGACACAATGGAAGTATTGCTTTTGGGGCATTGATACCATTCCCGCCGCTCTCGCGGGCGAGATCATGAAAGTACTCTAGTCTGACTACTACGGTTCGGCGATAGAGGAGATTGCTTGCATTCCACACAAAGGATGTTGGCTCTAAGTCGTGGCGACGGCACCGATTTCGCGCCGCGTGGCCAACCGTCTCTTGCCCGGACAAGTTATTCGATAGAAGCGTTCGTTCTTTTTCGGCGATCGCTTCGAGCTGCCGAGCGGCGCGAAAGTGGGCCTCTGGCACCTCATGGGTCC
>QHRX01000305.1:0-3709 GCA_003221455.1 Candidatus Rokuibacteriota bacterium | reverse complement strand
CCGCATGAAAACGCAGGACTCCGGCCTGAACCAAGGCGCGCTGCTGATGCTGATCGGGAGCCTGGCGTTCATCGGCTACGCGGTAGTGTTCTTGTTCCGCAACTTCGCGGGCGGCGGCTTCGAACTGGGCGTGAGGACACTCAACGGCGTCACCCGGGAGAATCTGAATGCCCTCAATCCGGCGATTATGCACTACATCGGGCATCTGCACGTGGCCACCGCCGGGTTCATCGCCGCCACCGGCATCGCCGTCGCCGCACTGTCCTGGTACGGCGTCCGTCGTGGGGAATGGTGGGCGTGGATCGCCGCCGTGGTCTCGCCGGTGGTGGGCCTGGCGGTGGCGCTGCCCTACCACTACACAGGGACCTTCGAGCACGATTGGGTCACGCACCTGGGCCCAATCTACGTCGCGACCCTCGTGTTCGTGGTGGGCGCTCTACTGGCCCTGCGCGCGATGACGCGACAGACTTGAGACCGGCGGACAGGCTCCCGCTGGCCGCCGAGTACGATGAGCCCCAACCCGCCGAGCGACACTGAGGTCGATCGCCTCGACCCCTACGGCCGAGATGTGCCACCTCGCCGGGTTCCAGCCCGGTCAGCAGGTACTCGACGTGGGCTGCGGTGTGGCGACCACTGCCGTTGAGATCTCCCGTCGATTTGGGTGCCACGTCACGGCCATCGACATTGACCCACTCATGCTCGGGCGCGCGACGGCCAACGTCCAGGCTGCTGGTGCGGCGAACGTCACCGTCGCGAAGGCCGACGTTCAAGCCCTTGAGTTCCCCGATGCAGCCTTCGACCGGGTCGTTATCGAAGCGGTCACCATGTTCGTCGATCGACGGCGGGCGGCACAGGAGATCGTTCGTGTTTGCCGACCCGGTGGCCGGGTTCTGGACCACGAGTTCATTTATCGCCGACCCCCAACAACCGAGATTCGTCGCATCTTTGAAGGGGAAGTCTGCCCAGGCATCAGTTTCGACACGGCGGACGACTGGATGCTGCTGTATCAGCACGCCGGTCTAACTGGCATCCAGCACACGACCGGCCCCTTTGCCATGATGACGCCGCTCGGGATGGTGCGCGACGAAGGCGTCGGCAACCTGCTGGCGATGCTGGCGCGCGTCGCGTGGCGACGGGCGTACCGTCGCAAGATGGCTTGGCTGATGTCGCGCATGCTCCGCGTCATGCCTTACCTCGGCTATATTGTCCTCGCCGGGACGAAGCCGACGGCGCAGTCCTCCCGCGCCGCCTAAACGGCCCGGACGGCGCTCTGACCGGGTTCAGAAATCGTCGACCGGCGCGAGTGCTGCGACGTGCGCTCAAGGAGTCGCACCTCGACGGGCCCGATTATGTTGTGGCAGCCCCGAGCCGGTTCGCCGGACGTTGTTCCCTGGCCTCGCGCGGACGGATCAGGAACCTCGTTAGCGGAAGATTGTGAGCATCGGTCTGGGTAGAATGCTGCCGGGCTGGGCGCCCACGCGGCGGCCGGAGCTCGAGGAGGTCGCCCGATGTCAGTCGACCGATCCTTCGTAGGGGGGAACAGCCGCCAACGGGAACGCCTCAAGGTCCTGGTCAGTCGGTTGAGCGATGCGGACCTCAGGCGTCCGCTCGGCGAGGGCTGGACCGTCTCCACCGCGCTGGCGCACATGGCCTTCTGGGATCGGCGAGCGCTAGGGATGCTCGAGCGATGGGAACACGGTGAGGCTCCGTCGCCGGCCGACCCCGTCGGGCTCAACGCCGCATTGCTGCCAGAGTGGCTGGCGCTCCCACCGCTTGAGGCTGCCAGGCTCGTCGTCGAAGCGGCCGAGGTAGTCGATCGAAAGGCCGCGGCACTCAGCGCAGATCTCATCGAGAAGATTGTCGCGGCCGGCGAGCTGTGGCGGCTCGCCCGCGCGCTCCATCGTTGCGAGCACCTCGACCAGATCGAGCGGGCCTTGGTGGCGTGACTCCGGTGCTCCGGCCTCCCGGCCGAGATTGAAGTACGAGCGCCCGAAGGCAATCCGGCTCCAGAAACACTGTGCCCAAAGTGTGCCCAACTCAGGCGCACTCGGGATCATTCCAGCGCACTTGGGAGCACTATCAACCGACGAGGGAGCGATTGCGTGGCTAGGAGTTGCGCGCACTTACGAGAGTCGCTGGACAGGACTGAAAATCCTCGGGCGCATTCCAGCGCATTCCAGCACACTCCAGAGTACTCCAGCGCACTCCAGCGCATACGCATTTACGGGTTTCTCGTTACATATCGAATGCTTGTGCCCGACGGACACGAGGACTTCTAGTCCTGTGCCTGGCGTGTTGGAAGGGTGCGACGTGACGAGGGTTTTGTGCCAGTTCTTCGTGGGTGTGTCCGAAGTGCGCCCAGCTCGGGCGCGCTCGAGTTCACTCGGGCTCACTGCGACAACTGCGTTAACTCCGCCTCCGCCTTCTCCACCCAGAAGGGCATTCCCATCTCGCGGTACATCGTCGCTGCGGTGAGGCGCTCGCGTACCGGCTCGCGTGGCGGGCCTATCAGGGAGCGTTTTAGGCCGACAAGGCACTCGGAAACCTCGTCTCGAAGTCGATGATCCCGACCCACTCTGGCCGGATCGTGATGCGAGCCATTTGGGAGATCATTCCACGGAGCTTCTGCACCCATGCGGGGCCCTGCTCCTCTCCGAAGTACCGTCGGGCAGACTCGACGTATTCGGGTGAGATGCCCTGGATCATCTCGACGCGGGCGGTACCCCGGATCATGAGAACTTTATGAGGCCAGGCGTTGTCATCGATTGTGAGGGCGACCTTGGGATTCTTCGGGAGCGCCTTGAGCTTCGGCGCCCGCGGGGGCGAACCGAGCACGAGCTCTTTGCCGTTCCAGTGGAACCAGATGGGGACGACACGGGGAGTGCCGTCAGTCCACGTGTACGCGAAGCGCGCAGGGATCGTTGACCGCAGGAGCCTCTGCGCAATTGGGTCCTGCAACAGTGCTAGGTCACCTTGTTTGGTTGGCATACTGAGCTCCTCTCGTGAGGTCGCCGATCAGCCGGCGAGACGCTGCTCGGCTCGCGCCAGTTCGGACCACGACTTCATGTCCATTGCCGCGAACATCGAGCACGACCTGCCGAGGTGTTCTTCGGCTTGCATGCGCTGCCCCATGCGCCGGTAGAGCCTGCCCAGGCCGAAGTGACAGTGCGCCACCAGCGGGCGCATTGCCAGCTCCCCGGCAAGTGTGGTGGCCTGGTAATAGTGATCGATCGCCTCATCGATATTCGCCGGATCGCGCCGGGCCGCGATCTCGGCCATCAGGCGCCGGATCCAGGCCTCGTGTCCGCGTTCGTTGTGATTTCGCGAAAGATGGAGAGCGCGCGTGGCGAGCTCAGTAGCCTCCTTGGTGCGGTCGGCTATGAGATAAGCCTCGCTCAGCCAGGAAAGCGCGAGCGCGTAGCGCGCCGAGACCCGGATGGTCCCCGCCTGCTCTACTGCTTCTTCCAGAAGAGGCAGCGCCGCATCCGATCGACCGCACAACGCGTGCGCGTACCCGAGACAGGAGGCGATCATATGGAACCAGAGCGCAACATCGCTGCTCTTGCAGATCCTGACGCCCCGCTCAAGCACTGCCACCGCGCGGTCGAGTTCTCCATTTCGGAGGTATACGCCGCCGAGACCGAAATGCGCCGCCGCGAGGCTCCATGGCTGACTGGACGACTCCGCGATCCCAACGGCTTCCTCTCCT
>QHRX01000304.1 GCA_003221455.1 Candidatus Rokuibacteriota bacterium | reverse complement strand
CTTCCCGAAGTTGCCTCGTCGCGGGTGCGAAACCAACGGCGGGTTCTACCGAGGGCTGGAGCAGTCACCTCGCGTTTCGAATCGCTGGAGAGCTCTGGCGGCGTAGAGACGAACGAATCTCTCTTTGGCCCCCTCGCGACGCGACTCAAACCCGTGTTTGCGTGGAGTGCCGTGCTCTGCCGCATTTTGCACTCTGGCGTGCTGCAAAAGTGCGCGATTATTGGAGACGTGGTCTACGAATCCCGTACCCTCCACCATTAAGACTTCCGCACACTTAGACTAACGTATGGGGACGCGTTGGGGTGGCTGTGCGGTCCCACGCGGACCAGTGGCTCGTCAGCGCAAGCCGCCGGCAATGAGCTGAGGGAGGCGTGGCCGCGCATCGGATCACTGAGTGCGGGCAACATGAAGAAGAAGTCGAAGAGCTTCTACGCTCAGCAGACCGCGCAGTCCCGCGTTAAGGCCGAGATCATCACGAAGCATTTCACCTCACGGGCGAAGATCATCAGCGGTGCGGGCGCGACGAAGATAGTCTACATCGATTTATGGGCCGGGCGCGGCCGCTAGGGCGACGGCTCCGAGTCGACACCACTCATGGTGCTACGGCGCGCTATCGACGATCCCGCTGTCAGCAAGTCGTTGGTGACGATCTTCAACGACAAGGAGCACGCAGACGTGCTCGGGCTGAGATCAAGGCGCTGCCGGGAGTTGAGACCCTCTCGTATGGGACGTCGCCGCCAGTATGTCACGACCGACCCGGCGCACCACCCGCGGCATCCGAATGTCTTATTCCTGCGGAAAAGCGATGACGCGGCATCCCGCGTCCCGGAGCGGCCGTCGTAAAGCGCACAAGGACGATGCGAGAAGTCGCTCCGGCGGCTCGCGCGCCTCACGATCCTGTTCGGTGGCAGCGGCAGAGTCTGACAGAGAGGCGGCGTCCGGCAATGGTTAGCACTGCCTCGTTAGCATGGCCGCTCCGATCGGCGCGGGACTCGACCTGAGTGTCTTTCCCGTCAGGTAGTTGCCAGCGAACTACGTCGCCTCGACGGCCGGCACAGCGATTGCCCTCTGCCCAGCTCGGTGTGACCCCAGATGACTTCTGTGCGGGCAGCAACCTTCGTGCTCGAGGCACCCGACGGCATATCGCTCATTGTCTATCGCTGGCATCCGGACAAGCGGGGGTGAGGGCGGTGGTGCAATGGGTCGCCGCTCACGCCGCGACGCCGCCATCGGTGGCGGTACCTACGCGATGATCCCGATTCGGACGCCCAGCATCTTTGCGCCGGCGTCTACCCCGGCGTTCGCCATCCGCGAGCTGTCGTTTCTGGTCCTCGCGATCGTCACGTTCATTTTTGTCGTCGTCGCCGGCCTCACGGTCTACGCGATCGTTCGCTTCCGGCGCCGCCCGGGGGATGACGGTCGCGAGCCGCCTCAGGTGTACGGGAGCACTCAGATCGAGCTGGCCTGGACGCTCGTGCCGTTCCTCATCGTGGTGGTCCTCTTCCTCACCACGACCCGCTACATCTTCGCCATCGAGACGCGCGCGCGCGCGGCGAACGCACTCGAGGTCACCGTCGTCGGGAACCAGTGGTGGTGGGAGATCCGCTACCCGGCGCTCGGAATCGTGACGGCCAACGAGCTGCACGTCCCGGTCAGCGATCCTGCCGAGCCGAGACCTACCTTTATCACGCTGCAGTCCGCCGACGTGATCCACAGCTTCTGGATCCCCCAGCTCGCGGGCAAGACGGATGTCATCCCGGGGAAGACGAACCGGATGTGGATTGACCCGAGGACGCCGGGGACCTACGTCGGGCAGTGCGCCGAGTTCTGCGGAGTGCAGCACGCCGGTATGCTCCTCACGGTGACCGTGCACCCGAAGGAGGAATTCGCGCTCTGGGTGGCGGCGCAGCAGGCCGCGGCTCCGGACCTTCCCGAGGTCCGGGCCGGGCGTGACGTGTTCACGTCGGTCGCGTGCGTAAACTGCCACACCGTCCGGGGCACGCCCGCGAACGGCGTGTTCGGCCCCGACCTCACACACCTCATGAGCCGCGCGACACTGGGGGCCGGGGTGGCGCGCAACACGCCCCAGAACCTTCGCGCCTGGGTGAACGACCCCGCGTCGCTGAAGCCCGGCGCGCTCATGCCGGCGATGAAGGTCTCCGGCGACGATCTGGACCGGCTCGTCGCCTACCTCGTGACGCTTCGCTGAGGGGACAGAGCGCGATGAGCGTTCTTAGCCCGCCGTTTGCGACACCGGCACCGGCGACTGTCCGGACCGGCGGTCTCGCGCGCCTCCACGAGTGGGTGGTCACGGTCGACCACAAGCGCCTCGGGGTCATGTACGTCGTCGCCGGCCTGGCGTTCTTCGTGGTCGCGGGCCTCGAGGCCAGCGTGATCCGCTGGCAGCTTGCGGTGGCCGGCAACACCGTCGTCTCGCCGCAGGTCTTCAACCGGCTCTTCACCGTGCACGGGACCACCATGGTGTTCATGGTGGGCATCCCGATCGTGTTCGGGTTCGCCAACTACCTGGTGCCGCTCATGATCGGCGCCCGCGATCTGGCCTTTCCCAGGCTGAACGCCTTTGGGTTCTGGGCGTTCCTGTTCGGGGGGCTCCTGCTCTACTTCAGTTTTCTGGGCGGGGACGGGCTCTACGGCGCCGGCTCCGCTCCCGATGTGGGTTGGTTCGCCTACGCCCCGCTCACCGAGCGGGCCTTCTCTCCGGGCAACAGCACCGACTACTGGAACTTGTCCATCCTCGTGATGGGCTTTGGGACGGTCGCGACCTCCATCAACCTCATCGCGACGACCCTCGTGATGCGCTGCCGCGGGATGACGCTCGGCCGCATGCCGCTCTATGTCTGGATGATGTTGGTCGTCTCGGGCATGACGGTGCTGGCCCTGCCCCCGCTCTCGGCCGCGCAGATCATGCTGCTCCTGGACCGCTTCCTCGGCGCCCACTTCTTCGACACCCAGGCT
>QHRX01000009.1:2102-79100 GCA_003221455.1 Candidatus Rokuibacteriota bacterium | reverse complement strand
GTCGGACCAGCCGGGGGCGAACACGACCTCGGGCGCTCCGGCGACCTTCGCCCGCGCCGTCGCGACGTCCTCCTGGTAGCGCTCCCACGAGGCCTCGGTGCGGAGCGAGGAGAGGATGATCCCGAGGGCGCGCCGCGACCCGCCGGTCGCCATCGCCGCGAGCGTCTCGGCGAGGTAGGGATGCCAATGGCGCATGCCCGCGTACACCGGCAGCGGCCGCCCGGCGTGCGCGAGCGCGGCCCCGAGGGCCGCCGCCTGACGCTCGGTCAGCTCTCTGAGCGGAGACCGCCCGCCCGGCATCTGCTCGTAGTGGTGCGCGACCTCCTCGATGCGCTCGCGCGGGATCCGGCGGCCGCGCGTGACGTTGTCGAGGAAGGGGCGAACCTCCTCGCGGGTGGCGGGCCCCCCGAACGCGATCAGCAGGACGGAGTCGATCACGCGCCGCGCCGCCTCATCGCTTCGACATGTCGTGAACCATGTCCACCAGGGCGATGACGTGGTCGACCGGCGTCTGGGGCAGGACGCCGTGTCCGAGGTTGAAGATGTGGCCGGGCCGGCCGCCGGCGCGATCGAGGATCGCGCGGACCCGGACCCGGAAGTGCTCGGGGCGGGCGAGGAGGGCCGCGGGATCCAGGTTCCCCTGCACGGCCACGTCGGACCCGAGGCGGGCCCAGGCTTCGTCGAGATCGACCCGCCAGTCGAGGCCGATCACGTCGCCGCCCGCGCCCTTCATGAGCGGCAGCAGGGAGGCCGTGCCGGTGCCGAAGTGGATGACGGGAACGCCGGGCGTGAGGGCCCGGACGAGCGCCCGTGAGTGTGGGAGGACGAACTCGCGATAGTCGTCGGGCCCGAGCGCCCCCACCCAAGAGTCGAAGAGCTGGACCGCCTGCGCCCCTGCCGCGATCTGGCCGTTCAGGTACTTCGCGGTCACGTCCACGAGCACATCCATCAGTTCGTGCCACGCGGCGGGCTCCCGGTGCATGAGCGACTTCGTCTCGAGGTACTCGCGCGACGCCCCGCCCTCGATCAAGTACGACGCCACGGTGAACGGCGCCCCCGCGAAGCCGATCAGCGGCACGCGGCCGGCGAGGGCGCGGCGGACGATGCGCACGGTGTCGAACACGAACGGCGTCGCCTCCAGCGGATCGACCGGGACCAGGCGCCGCACGTCGGCGGGGGAGCGCACCGGCCGGCGGACCACCGGCCCCGCGCCGCGCGCGAACTCGAGCCCGACGCCCATCGGTTCGACGATGAGCAGGATGTCGGCGAAGAGGATCGCCGCGTCGACACCGAGGCGATCGACCGGCTCGAGGGTGACCGCCGCCGCCGCGTCCGGGTTCCGGCAGAGTTCGAGGAAGCCGAACCGCTCCCGCATCGCCCGGTACTCGGGCAGGTAGCGCCCCGCCTGTCGCATGAGCCAGACGGGAGTGAAATCGGTCGGCTGGCGGCGCGCGGCGCGAAGCAGGGGGGACTCGGCGGCTGGCACACGGACAGCGTACCCGCCGCCCCCCCTGGAATCAAGGATGGCGGGGGTTTATCATCGTGGCGCGGCGACCCCGACCGAGGAGGAATTTCATGCCGTTCGTCTCCGGCAAGCAGGCCTTTCTCGAGATCCTGAAGGACGAAGGCGTCAGCGTCATGTTCGGCAACCCCGGCACGACGGAGCTGCCGCTGATGGACGGGCTCGCACGCGAGCCCGCCATCCATTACGTCCTCGCCCTTCAGGAGGCCGTCGCGATCGCGATGGCGGACGGGTACGCGCAGGCGAGCGGCGGCCTCGCCGCCGTCAACGTGCATATCGCCCCCGGCCTCGGCAACGCGATGGGCATGCTCTACGACGCCCGGAAGTCGGGCGCCCCCCTGCTCCTGACGGCGGGCCAGCACGACCAGTCGATGATCACCACCGAGCCGATCCTCTGGGCGGAGCTCCCGCCGGTGGCGCAGCCCTTCGTCAAGTGGTCGACGGAGGCGCGGCGGCTCGAGGACCTTCCGCGGCTCGTCCGGCGCGCGTGCAAGACCGCGCTCGCCCACCCGACGGGCCCGGTCTTCCTCTCGCTCCCGGTCGACGTCCTGAACGCCGAGCGCGACCTCGACTTCCTGGCCCCGACGCGCGTCGACCCCCGGATCCGCGGGCCGCGCGCGGCCGTGCGCGACCTGGCGCGGCGTCTGGCGCGAGCGCGGCGGCCGCTGATCGTGGCCGGCGACTGCGTCGCCCACGGCGACGCCCTCGCCGAGCTCGCAGAAGTAGCGGAGCTGCTCGGCGCCCCCGTGATGACCGAGCCCGTGGCGAGCACCTGCAACTTCCCGTTCACGCACCCGCTCTACGCGGGGGCGATGCCGCGGCTCGCCCCGCAAATCCGCGCCGCGCTCGGGCGCCACGACCTGCTCTTCTCGGTCGGCGGCGACCTCTTCACGCTCTCCCTGCCCTCGGACGTCGACCCGATGCCGCCCGGGCTCGACGTGGTCCACCTCGACGTCGATTCCTGGGAGCTTGGCAAGAACTACCCCGCCGCCGTCGCGATCCTGGGCGATCCGAAGGCGACGCTCCCCGACGTAGCCGAGGCGCTGCGCACGGAACTCGGCGCCGCGGGGCATCCGGAGGCGGCGACGCGGCGCGCGGCCCAGGGCGCGACCCAGGCCGCGCAGCGCGCGGAGCTGTCCGCGCGCGCGCAGACGGAGGCCGGCCGCGTCCCGATCAGCGCGCTCGCGGCCGTCCAGGCGCTCGCCGAGACCGTGGCCGACGACGCGGTCGTCGTCGACGAGTCGATCTCCTCGTCGGCGGGCGTGCGCGACTTCTTCCGCTGCCGGGACCCAAAGTCGTTCTTCTCCCTCCGGGGCGGTGGCATCGGCTGGGGGCTGCCGGCGGCGCTCGGCGTGAAGCTCGCCCTCCCGTCCCGCCCCGTCGTCGCCCTCGTGGGCGACGGGAGCGCGATGTACACGATCCAGGCGCTGTGGACGGCGGCCCACGAAGGGCTGGCCGTCGTCGCCGTCATCTTCAACAACCACTCCTACCGCATTCTCAAGCAGCGCACGCTCCTCCTGAAGGGCTTCTCGGCCGAAGACGGCCACTACGTGGCGATGGACCTCGACCGTCCGTTCATCGACTTCGTCGGGCTCGCCCGCTCGCTCGGCGTGCCCGGCGAGCGCGTCGACAAGACGTCCGACGTCGCGCCTGCGCTCGGCCGCGGCCTCGCCAGCGGCGGACCGTACCTGCTCGACCTCCGCATCGATCCCGCGTTCGAGCGGTAAGCATGCCCGGGCGGCTCGCCGGCAAGGTCGCGATCGTCACCGGCGGCGGCTCCCGCGGCCCCGGCCTCGGCAACGGCAAGGCGACGTCGATCCTCTTCGCGCGGGAGGGGGCCCGCGTGCTCTGCGTGGACTCGGCCGTCGAGCGCGCCGAGGAGACGGTGAAGGAGATCGCGACGGAGGGCGGCGAGGCCTCCGCCTTCGCGGCCGAGGTCACGCGCGCGGCCGACTGCCGGGCCATGGTGGCCACGGCGGTCGAGCGCTACGGCGGGCTCGACGTCCTCCACAACAACGTGGGCATCGAGTCGCGCGCGGGCATCCTGGAGGTCACCGAGGACGAGTGGGACCGGGTGATGGCGGTCGATCTCAAGAGCATGATGCTCGCCGCGCAGGCGGCCGTCCCGCGGATGCACGGCCGCGGCGGCGCGATCACCTGCGTCTCGTCGATCGCCGCGCTCCGCGGCCACCAGCGGACGGCCTACGCGGCCGCCAAGGCCGGGGTCATCGGCCTCGTGATCACGCTCGCCGAGCAGCTCGGGCCGCGCGGCATCCGGGTCAACGCGATCGCGCCCGGCCAAGTGTGGACGCCGATGGTCGCCTACCAGGGCGCCGAGGGGCGCGAGGCGCGTCGGCGGCGGACCCCGCTCGGGACCGAGGGCACGGCCTGGGACGTCGCCTGGGCCGCCGTCTACCTCGCGAGCGACGAGGCGCGCTGGGTCACCGGACAGACGATCGTCGTCGACGGCGGGCTCACCCTCACGACCCGGTGATCATGGGCACCGCAGAGCGTTTCCGGTCGTGCGCCCGGCCTGGCCCCGGGGGACGCGCGCGGCGCCGGCGCGAGTGAGACGTGGCGGGAGCATTCGAGTGGCTGGCGACCGTCAGCGCGGCCCTCTTCGCCGGGGGCGCGCTCTACGTCTCGGTCGTCGAGCACCCGGCCCGGATGCGCGCCGGCCCGGCGGTCGCCGTCGCGGAGTTCCGCCTGAGCTATCGGCGGGCCACGCCCTGGCAGGCGGGCGCGGCGGCGGCCTGCCTCGTGTCGGGCATGCTGGCCGCGTGGCTCGCCGCGGATCTCGCCTGGGCCCTCGGCGCTCTGGCGACCGGCGCGGTCATCCCGTACACCCTCCTCGTGATGATGCGGACCAACCGGCAGCTCCTGGCGGGCGGGCCGCTCCCGGACGGCGAGGTCCTGGCGCTCCTCTCCCGGTGGGCGCGGCTCCACTGGGTGCGGACCCTCCTCGGAACGCTCGGGCTGCTCGTCCTGGTGTCGAGGGCCGTGGCGCGGTAGCGTCCCCGGCCCCGGTGGTACTGTGGAGGGGAGCATGACTGAATCGAGCGGGCTCATTCGTGGATTGGAGGGCGTGGTCGCCGCCGAGACGCAGCTCTGCGACCTCGACGGCGTCAACGGGCGGCTCGCCTATCGGGGCTACGACATCGCCGACCTGGCCCGGCAGGCGACCTTCGAGGAGGTCGCCTACCTGCTCTGGCACAGCGCGCTTCCGCGGCGGGCCGAGCTCGACCGCCTCCAGGCCGAACTCGTCGCGGCGCGCCCGATCCCGGACGCGCTGACCGCCGCCTACCGGCTCTTCCCGAGGCAGGTCGACCCGATGCGGGCCCTCCAGGTCTCGGTGGCGATGCTCGGCATGACCGACCCCGATACCGCCGACGGGTCGCGCGCGGCCAATCTCCGGAAGGCCCTCCGCCTCACCGCCCAGCTCGCCACGGCGATCTGCGCCCACCATCGGGTCCGGAGCGGCCAGGAGCCGATCCCGCCCGCCAAGGACCTGTCGCACGCCGGCAACTTCCTCTACATGCTGACGGGGCAGCGGCCGAACGCGGTCAACACCAAGGCCTTCGACGCGTGCCTCACCCTCTACGCCGAGCACGAGCTGAACGCCTCCACGTTCACGACGCGCGTCATCGCGGCCACGCTCTCGGACATGCACTCGGCCGTCGCCGGTGGCGTCGGCGCGCTCCGGGGCACGCTCCACGGCGGCGCGGGCGAGGCCGTGATGCGGACCTTGCTGGAGATCGGCGAGGTCGCCCGCGTCGACGCGTTCGTCGCCGGCGCCCTCGGGGCGAAGCGCCGGCTCATGGGCTTCGGCCACCGGGTGTACAAGGCGGGCGACCCGCGGGCGGCGATCCTGCGCGGCATGGCCGAGCAGGCGTGCCGGCAGTCGAGCCAGCCGCACTGGTACGACATGGCCGTGCGCCTGCACGAGACGGTCCAGGCGGCCAAGGGCCTCATCCCCAACGTCGACTTCTACTCGGCGCCGCTCTTCTACTCGCTCGGCATCCCCGTCGATCTCTTCACCCCCGTCATCGCGGCCGGCCGCATCGCCGGCTGGACCGCCAACCTCATCGAGCAGTATGACGACAACCGCCTCATACGCCCCCGCGCCGAGTACGTGGGGCCGATCCGCCAGCCGTGGGCCCCGGTGGAAGGGCGGTAGGTGGGCAAATCGCTCGCGCGGAAGCTGATCGAGTCGCACCTCGTCGCGGGCAAGCCCGTGGCCGGGGACGAGATCGGCATCACCGCCGACCAGATCCTCCTCACCGACACCAACGGGACGCTGGCCTTCCTCCAGTTCGAGGCGCTGGGGTTCCCGCACGTCCGGCCGCCACGGGTCGTGACCTACATCGACCACAACGTGTACCAGTTCGACTCGCGCAACTCGGACGACCACCGCTATCTGCAGACCGCGTCCCGGCGCTACGGGGCCGTCTTCTCCAAGCCCGGCAACGGCATCTGCCACCAGGTCCACCTGGAATCCTTCAGCGCCCCCGGCCAGACGCTGCTCGGAACGGATAGTCACACGCCGCTCTGCGGCGCGGCCGGCATGCTCGCGATCGGCGCGGGCGGTCTCGACGTCGCGGTCGCGATGGGCGGCGGCCCGCACTATCTCACGATGCCGCAGATCGTCGCGGTGCGGCTCCGGGGCGCGCTCGGTCCGTGGGTCACCGCCAAGGACGTGATTCTCGAGCTGCTCCGGCGGCTCAGCGTGCGCGGCGGCGCCGGGAAGATCTTCGAGTACACGGGCCCCGGCCTCCCCGCGCTCTCGCTGCCCCAGCGGATGACGATCGCCAATATGGGCGCCGAGCTGACGCTCACGACCTCGATCTTCCCGAGCGACGAGGTGACGCGCGACTACTTCCGACGGCTGGGCCGCGAGGCCGACTGGCGCCCCGCCGCTCCCGACCCCGACGCCGACTACGACGCCGCCATCGACGTGGACCTCTCGACGATCACGCCGTTGATCGCGCTCCCCGGCTCGCCCGACCGGGTGGTGCCGATCGAGGAGGTCGCGGGCACCGCGGTCGAGCAGGTCATGGCCGGCTCCTGCACGAACGGCTCGTGGGAGGACGTGTGGTCGGTGACGCAGGTGGTCCGCGGGGGGCGCGTGCACCCATCGGTCTCGTTCGTGGTCTTCCCGGGCTCGCACCGGATCCTGGAGGTCATGGCGCGCGAAGGGCTCGTGCAGGATCTCCTCGCCGCGGGCGTCGTCATCTCCGAGTCCACCTGCGGCGCCTGTCCGGGGATCGGCCATGTGCCCGCGGCCGGCGCCCGCAGCCTCCGCGCGTTCAACCGCAACTTCCCCGGCCGGAGCGGCGCCAAGGACGATCAGGTCTACCTCTGCTCCTCGGTGGTCGCCGCGGCCTCGGCGCTCACGGGCCGGATCACCGACCCGCGGGCGCGGCCGCCGCTGCCCGCGCTCGTCCTCCCCGCGGACTTTCTCGCGTCGGACGCCGGCTTCGTGCCGCCGGCGGCGCCCGGCGAGCCGGCCGAGGTCGTCCGCGGCCCCAACATCAAGGACGTGCCGCTCGGCGAGCCCGTCGCAGACCGGCTCGCCGCGCCCGTCCTTCTGAAGCTCGGCGACAAGATCTCCACCGATCACATCTCGCCGGGCGGGTCCGCGGCGCTCGTGTTTCGCTCGAACGTGCCGGCCATCGCGGAGTTCACGTTCAAGTATGTCGACCCGGAGTTCGTCGCGCGCGCGAAGGCGGCGGGCCGCGGCCTGCTCGTCGCCGGCGAGCTCTACGGCCAGGGCTCGTCGCGCGAGGCGGCGGCGGTGGCGCCGATGTACCTCGGCGTCCGCGCCGTGCTCGCGAAGTCGTTCGCGCCCATCCACCGCGCGAACCTGATCAACTGGGGCGTCGTGCCCTTGACGATCGAACCCGACACCTACGACGCGATCGAGCCGGGCGAGACGCTGACGCTCGAGGCCGTGCGGGCCTCGCTCGTCGCCGACGGACGGGTGACGGTCGTGAGCGAGCGCACCGGTGCCCGCCACACCGCCCGGTGCCTCCTCACCCCGCGCGAGCGCGAGATCCTCCTCGCCGGCGGGCTGCTGGCCCACACCCGAGCGCTCTCCCGCGCGTGAGCCAGCGGAAGATCCGGGCGGTCTACATGCGCGGCGGCACGAGCCGCGCCCTCTTCTTCCACGAGCGCGACCTGCCCCCCCGCGGCCCGGAGCGGGACGCCGTCCTGCTGCGAGCCCTCGGGAGCCCCGATCCCTACGGCCGCCAGCTCGACGGCCTCGGCGGCGGCATCTCGTCGCTCTCGAAGGCCTGTATCGTCGGCCCGCCGGCTCGCCCGGACGCGGACGTCGACTTCACGTTCGCCCAGGTGGAGGTGGGTCGCCCCGTCGTCGACTACACGGGCAACTGCGGCAACTGCTCGGCGGCCGTCGGCCCGTTCGCGATCGACGAGCACCTCGTGCCCGCCGTCGAGCCCGCGACGGTGGTCCGCATTCACAACACGAATACGCAGAAGCTCCTCATCGCCCGCGTGCCCGTCCGCGACGGCGAGGCCGCGGTCGAGGGCGACTTCGAGCTGCCGGGCGTCGCCGGGACGGGCGCGCGGATCGCCCTCGACTTCGTCGACCCCGGCGGCGCGCGACCTGATCGAGGGGGTCGAGGCCTCGAGCGTCGACGCGACGAACCCGGTCGTGTTCGTGCGGGCCAAGGACGTCGGACTGACCGGCACCGAGTCGCCCACCGACATCGACGCGGACCGGGCGCTCGGCGGGCGCCTCGAGCGGATCCGGACCGCCGCCGCCGGGCTCATGGGGATCCCGGGGAGCGCGGCCGTGCCGAAGATCGTGCTGGTGGCGCCGCCCGCACCCTTCACGGCGCTCGACCGCGCGCGCTACGACGCGACCCAGGCGGACCTGATCGCCCGCGTCATCTCGCTGGGCGCGTGCCACCGGGCCGTCGCGCTGACGGCGGCGATGTGCCTCGCCGTCGCCGCGCGCATCGAGGGCACGGTGGTCCACGAGGTCGCCGGCCCGGCCGCGCGCGACCTCCGCCTCGGCCATCCGTCGGGGGTGCTCCCGATCGCGGCCGAGGTCGGCCCGGGACCAGTGGCCACGCGCGTGACGGTCTACCGCACCGCCCGGCGGCTGATGGAAGGCGCGGTCCGAATTCCCTGAGCCCGACCCTAACGAAGGAGGCGCGACCGATGGAGCGCACCAGCGGGCAGGACGTGAGCGACGGGCGCAGAGCCTCGAGCGGGCTCCTCCGGGCGCCCCGCGGTCCCGCCCCGACTTTCTGGATGCGTTGAGCCGGACCACGGTGCCCAGGGTCGCGCTCCTCACCGGGTTCGAGCCCTACGGCGGCCTCGACCGTAACCCCTCGGCCGAGGTCGTGAAGCAGCTCGACGGCGCGGAGATCCTGGGCCGCCGGGTGGTCGGCCGGATCCTCCCCGTCACCTTCGGTCCCCTGCGGCGCCGGATCCACGATCTGCTGCAGGAGACCGGTCCGGTCGCCGTGGTGAGCCTCGGCCTCTGCCCGGGCGAGCCCGTGATCCGTCTCGAGCGCGTCGCCGTCAACATCGCCGACTTCACCATCCCCGACAACGAGGGTGCGCGCCTCGCCGACGACGTGGTCGTTCCCGAGGGGCTCACCGCCCTCCCCGCGACCTTGCCGCTCCGGGCGATCGAGCAGGCGCTGCTTCGAGCCGGGATCCCCGCCCGCCTCTCGACCACGGCGGGCACCTTCCTCTGCAACGCCACCATGTACACGGTGCTCCAGGCCGAGCAGGCGGCGGGCGTCCCGAGCGGCTTCGTGCACCTGCCCTACCTCGCCGAGCAGGTCGCGCGGCTCTGCGAGGAGGTGCGGGCCGGGAAGAGCGCCGAGCCGTACGCGCCTCACGCCCTCGCCTCGATGAGCCTCGGGACCATGGTCGAAGCCGCCCGGATCATCCTCGAGGTCTCGCTCGAAGAGCGCCCCCGGCCCCCGGCGAGCTCCTCCAGGCCCACCGCCTAGACACCTCTCACCGAGCCTCCCGACGCGGGCGCCCGTGCGGAGTCTCGATTCCTCGCTCGGCAGGCACCCCTTCTCGCCGCCTCCCGTGTCAACCCAGACGCGGGGCGGGTCGCTCACGGGGTGACATGTTCACCGAGCAAGTGAGCCGTGACCGTCGTCTGGACCGACAGCAACGCCTTCCCAAGGCCTTCCCAAAGGCCTTCCCAAGGACTTGACGCGACGCCCTCCGACGGCCCATCCTCGCGCCACCGGCCCGCGGGCGGGGAGGTGAGCCGGCCGGTCACCCCGAGGAGGTGCGGAGATGGCGAGCCTCGAGATCCTGAGTCCCGTCGCGAACGTCGTCGAGCAATCGGTGAAGCCCGCGCCGCGGCTCCGCGACCTCGGCCATGCGACGATTGGCCTCTACTGGAACATGAAGGCGGGCGGCGACGCCGCGCTCGATCGCACCGAGCAGCTCCTCCGGGAGCGCTTTCCCGGCGCCAGGTTCAAGCGCTACACGGGCTCGGTCGGCTGGCTCATGCGGCACTGCACCGCGGAGGACGCCGACCGCATCGCGGCAGAGGTCGACGCCGTCGTCGGCACCACCAACGACTGAGGGTCGTGCACGTCGTGGGGTGTCCACGACATGGTCGAGCTCGAGCGACGGGGGGTCCCGACCGTGATCATCACCGCCGAGGCCTTCGTCCAGGACGCGCGGCGGAGCGCACAGAGTTTCGGGCTCGCCGGCCTGCCGCTCGCGGTGGTGCCGACGCCCCTGACGAACCGGCGCCCCGAGGACATCCACCGCATGGTGACGGAGGCGTTTGATCAGGTGGTCGCCGGGCTCACCCGCCCCGTCGAGGCGTGCGCCGACGTCGGTCGTCCCGCCGTGGAGGAACGGCTCACCTACGACGGGCCTGACCTGCTCGACGCGTGGAGTCGCATGAACCGGGACTTCCTCGCGCGGGGCTGGAGCGACGGCTTCCCGCTGGTGGCGCCGACCGGCCGCGCCGTCGAGGCCATGCTGCGCGGCAGCGCCCGCGATCCCGGCGAGGTCATCGCGACACTCGAGCCCGGGTTCGGCGTCGCCACGGTCGAGAAGCTCGCGATCAACGCCGTGATGGCCGGCGGCGGGCCCGAGCACCTGCCGCTCCTCGTCGCCGCGGTCCGCTGCCTCGCGGAGCCGAAGATGTACCTGCGCAACAAGGCGATGTCGACGGGGCCCCACGCCCCGCTCGTCCTCGTCAACGGGCCGAAGGGGCGGGCGGCGAACCTCAACGCCGGGATGTGCGCGCTCGGGCCGGGCGCCCCGTCGGCGTCCAACACCGTCCTCGGCCGGGCGGTCCGCCTCACGATGATGAACGTGGGCCACACCTACGTCGGCGTCTCCGACATGGACACGATCGGCTCCCCGCTCAAGTACAGCCTGGCGTGCGCGGAGAACGAGGCCCAGAGCCCGTGGGAGCCCTACCACGTGGCCCGCGGCTACGCCCGCGAGGCCAGCACGGTGACCGTCCACTTCGTCTACGGGATCTGCGAGCTACACGACTTCAGGAGCACGCGCCCCGAGGACCTGATCCAGGTCTTCGCGACGGCGGCCACCAACGTCGCCCAGGTGGGGACGGCGCTCTGGCTGATCGGCCGGCGCGCGGACCCGCGCTACAAGACCGAGGAGCGCGAGCACAACACGCTCTTCGTCTGCCCTGAGCACGCGCAGATCTTCGCCGGCGAGGGGTGGGACCGGGCCCGGATCCAGCAGGCCCTCTACAAGACGGCGCGCCTGCCGTTCCGGACGCTCATGCTGAACAAGGAGCCGAAGGCGCTCCAGGCCGCCCACCCCGAGCTCGGCTGGCTCGCCGATCACCCAGACCTCCCGCTGCCCGTCGTCGAGACACCCGACTGCTTCGAGATCGCCGTCGTCGGCGGCGCCGCCGGGCGGGGGGCGTACTTCTACGGCGCGGGCGAGCCAGTCACGATGCCCGTCGAGGATTGATGCGCGCGACCACGGCGCTCCTGCTGCTCCTCCTCACCGCGACAGAGGCCACGGGGGCCGCGGCCCCACCGGCGGGAGAACTCACGGTGGCGCTCTCGAGCTTCGCCAACGAGGTGCTTGATCCCGCCCTCGGCGGGCACGGCGTGAAGTTCTACCTGGCGCTGATGTTCGACTACCTGATCGGCGTCACCCCCGACGGCCGGTTGAGCCCGGAGCTCGGCATCGCAACGGCGTGGGAGGTCTCGCCCGACCACCGGCGCTGGACGTTCACGCTCCGGCGCGACGTGCACTTCCACAACGGCGACCCGCTCACATCGGCCGACGTCAGGTTCAGCATTCTCCGCGCCATCGGACCGCGCTCGACCACAGGCTACGCGGGCGTCCTCCGCGCCCTCCTCGACCGGATCGAGACGCCCGCCCCCGACCGCGTCGTGATCGTCACGCGGGAGCCGACGCTGGTCATCCCGCCGTATCTCTCGCGCGCGCTCGCGACCGAGGGGATGATCCTGCCCAAGCGGTACATCGAGTCGGTCGGCGACGACGAGTTCGCCCGGAAGCCGATCGGCAGTGGCCCCTATCGCTTCGTGGAGCAGGTCACCGGTTCGCACGTCCGGCTGGCGGCGGTGCCGCACCACTGGCGGATCGGCACGCCCCGGTACCAGACGGTGACCTTCCGGGTCATTCCCGAGGAGTCGACGCGCATGGCCATGGTCCGACGCGGCGAGGTCGATATCGCCGACGTGAGCCGCGATCGGGTCCGGGAGATGGAGCAGGCCGGCTTCCCCGTCCGCTACCGCGACAACGACTCGCTCCTCCACCTCTGGTGGATTCTCCCCTGGGACCGGACGCCGGTCCGGGACCGGCGCGTCCGCGAGGCCCTGAACCTCGCCATCGACCGCCGCGAGATCGCGGCCACCATCTTCGGCGGCAAGGCCGAACCGGCGGCGATTCCGTTCGGGCTCACCTGGGCGTTCCGTGACGTCAAGCTCACAGTGCCCGATGAGTGGCGGTACCCCTTCGATCCCGCCCGCGCCCGCGCCCTCCTCGCCGAGGCCGGCTATCGGGACGGCTTCCCGATCACCATCTTCGCTTACCAGCTCCCGGCCCTGCCCGAGGGCAGGGAGATGGCGGAGGCGTTGGCGGGCTACTGGCAGAAGATCGGCGTGCGGCCGACGCTGGTCCCCGTCGACTACCCCGCCTTCCGCAAGCAGTGGGTGGACCGGACGGCGCCCGGCGCCGTCGGCTACTACAACCTCCCGAACCGCGACTGGATCGGCACCTACACGCTCCTCGACAAGTTCGCCCACACGCCCTCCCGCCCCACGGACACGGTCGCCGATCCCGAGATCGACCGGATGCTTGACGCGATCCTCACCACCACCGATCGCACGAAGATCAACGAGCTCATGCGGCAGGCCTTCGCGCGGCTCCGGCGCGACCACGACGGGATCCCCCTCGTCTACCTGCATACCCCCTACGTCACCTCGAAGCGGATCAGCCGCTGGGACCCGGGCTCCGTCATGCTCGACCTCAACATCGACGGGCTGGTGGCCGAGCGCTGACCGGATGCTCCGCTTCGTGCTGGCACGCCTGAGCCAGTCGGCGATCACCCTCCTCCTGTTCTCGGTCGTGATCTTCGGGCTCGCCCGCGCCACCGGCGACCCGCTCACCTTGGTCCTGCCGATGGTCGCCACCGAGGAGGACTTCGCCAACGCGCGCCGGTACCTCGGCCTCGATCGCCCGCTTTACGCCCAGTACGTGACCTTTGTCGGGCGGGCGGCCACGGGGGACTTCGGCACGTCGATCCGCTCCCGCCGGCCGGTCGTCGAGCTCCTGCGAGAGCGGCTCCCGAACTCGCTCGCCCTCGCCGCGTTCTCGATGGCCGTGAGCCTGCTCATCGCGTTCCCCCTCGGCGTGCTGGCGGCGGTACGGAGGGGAACCGCGCTCGACTCCGGCGCCAAGGTCCTCGCGACCCTCGGTCAGTCGCTCCCGACGTTCTGGGTCGGCATCGTGCTGATCGAGGTCGTGGCCGGCCGCCTCCAGTGGCTGCCGGCGGGGGGCAGCGGGAGCCTCGCCCACTACATCCTGCCGGGTTTCACCCTTGGCTGGTTCGTCGTCGCCGGGCTCATGCGCCTGCTCCGCTCCGCGATGCTCGAGGTCCTCGACGCGGAGTACGTCACGACCGCCCGCGCCAAGGGCGCGTCGGAAGTGTCGGTGGTCTGGCGCCACGCGCTCAGGAACGCGCTGATCCCGGTCGTCACGTTCGCCGGCGTCTACTTCGCGATCCTGGTGACGAGCGCGATCGTCGTGGAGACCGTCTTCGCCTGGCCGGGCATGGGCCGGCTCGCCTACGAGGCGATCACCGGACGCGACTTTCCGGTCATCCAGGCCGTCGTGCTCGTGACCGCTGCCATCGTGGTGACCGTGAACTTCGCCGTCGACCTGCTCTATGCCGTCATCGACCCCCGAATCGGCCTGGCGTCGTAGCTCCCTGTTCCGGCGGATGCCGGTGATTCCCGTCATGATCATCGCGGCCTTCGTGCTCCTCGCCCTGGCGGCGGGCCGCCTGAGCCCTGCCGACCCCTACGCGCAGTCGCTCCGCGCCCGGCTCGCCCCGCCGGTCTGGGCGGCCGACGGCTCCTGGGCGCACCCGCTCGGCACCGACCGCCTCGGGCGCGACCTCCTCTCGCGCATCATCTTCGGTGCCCGCGTGTCGCTGACGGCGGGCGTCGTGACCGTGCTGCTGGCGGGGCTGGTCGGCGCCGCCGTCGGCCTCCTGGCCGGCTATTACCGCGGCCGGATCGGGAGCCTGCTCATGCGGCTGACGGACGCCACGCTCGCCCTGCCCGTCATCCTGCTCGCGCTGGTCTTGGCGGTGACGGCGGGGCCGAGCTTCGTCAACGTCGTGATCGCAATCGGCGCCATCCTGTGGGCCCGGTACGCGCGGGTCGTCTACGGCGAGGTGCTGGCGTTGATGGAGCGCGACTTTATCGCCCAGGCGCGCCTCACCGGCTGCTCGGACCGCCGCATCATCCTCGTGCACCTGCTGCCCAATACCCTGCCCTCGCTGCTCGTGCTTCTGAGCCTCCAGATCGGCTACGTCATCATCGTGGAGGCGTCGCTCTCCTTCCTGGGGGCGGGCATCCCGCCGCCGACGCCGGCGTGGGGCTCGATGATCGCGGAGGGACGCGACTACGTCGCGAGCGCCTGGTGGGTCTCGTTCTTCCCCGGCCTCGCCATCCTCCTCGTGGTCCTGGCCTTCAACTTGGTGGGCGACTGGCTGCGCGACGAGCTCGACCCGAAGCTCCACCACCTGTAGCGGAAGCCCCGGCGGGGCGGTCAGGGTCTCGGGACGGCAGGTGTGGGCACGCCCCGTCAAGGAGCGGGGAACAGTACCTTCTATCCGCCGCTCACGACGGCAACCGCTGGCCGAGCGGCGCGAGCACCTCCTTCATTACCTCTTCCGCTGCCACGGCGTCCGCCTGCCCGCCGATGGCCACGCCATGCAACGGCACGGGCTTCGCAGGACGCCGCACCTGCCAAACAATCTGGCCGCTCGTCGGGTCCACGAGCAGCGCGTCGAGCGAGACGATGACCTCGTCCGTCCGGAAGGTCGGATACGGGAACTCCCAGCGACGCACCCGCATAAACAAGCCCGCCGCATCGAGCTTCACCGACCGAAGGATCTCGGCCGCCATCTCGGGACTCGACGGCACTCGTCCTCCGGTCGCCGTCTCCACGAAGTTCGGGTCGACGACCTCGAAGCCCTGACGAGCGAGTTGTGTGCGGGCCTCTGACGCGAGGATCGCACGGAGGCCCAGCGTCGGGGCCGCACCGAGGTCGGCGGGCGCCCTCGGACTAAGCGGAGCTCCCATGGCATCGAACGGGGGCAGGACTGCAATACGGCGGACTGTGGCCGGAGCCGGTGCGACCGCGGGCGCGCACCCGGCCGACCCGACCAGTACGCTCGCCAACAGCGTCAGCAGAAAGGTCCACCCCGGTCTCGTAATCGTCATCGCGACGCTCCCCCCAGGTGCCGCATGTCCGTCAGATCGCACGTTCGGCTCCCGCCCCTAGTTCGTGGCGGAGTCCTGGCCTGGGTTCCCGGACCTCTCCCCGTACGGGTCGCCATGGGCTCCCTCCCGGGACGCCCGTTGCCCGCGGGCTCGGTCGCCCGGCGATAGTCCGTCGCCGGAATGACCCGCACGATCCGGCCCTGCCCGTCGGGAACGGAGAGAGCCGCGATGAGCTTCTCGCGACTCGGAAGCCTACCCCTCGCGCGCGACGAGCGGTGTGTCCCCAAGGTGCTCGGCGACGAACCAGACTTGCAACTCGTTTGTCCGGATCACGTCGCTGACCAGCAGGTCGTTGGTGCCGTCATCGCCAGCCTCAGCCGCCTGCCGCGCCATCGCACGGGTCTCCTTCAAGACGATCTCGTGCGCGTGAAGCAGCCGAGCAATCTGCACGGAGACTTCATCGCGGTCACGCGGCGGGCGCGGAATCAGCGTCATCTCAGCCACGTCGTAGGCCATGGCGATGCTGACGCCGCCCAGCGACTGGATCCTTTCTGCGATCGCGTCCACGAGCTGACTCTGCTCGTTGAAGTGCTTGTCGAAGAGGAGGTGGAGCTGATAGAAGGTCGGCCCGCTCACCTGCCAGTGGTGCTTCTTGTACAAGTCCCGCAAGGTCATGGTGTCGGCCAGAAGCTGGTTGAGGTTCTCGACGCTCGTGGCGCAGACCGAGGCATCGAGCGCGATGGGTAATCTCGCCACTGCCCCGTAATGCTGGATCGGCTTCGCTCCATGAACGGCCAGCGGCCAAGCACGCTCCGTCAGTGTTGCGCCGTCGTGTTTCCTGGTCATGATCTCCTCCGTTCCGAAAGGGTTTTTGCGCGGGTCACGCGGCACGAGCGATCCGCACCGCCGCCTCGCCGCGCCAGCGACGGAGCCGGAGCGACAGCCCGAGTAGGAGTGCGCCGAAGGCGATCGCGTACGCTCCGATCAACCACACCAGGGACAGCGCGCCGGCTCCGGGTACGAGCATCGTCAGCGCGCCGAAGGCGATCGACAGGACGCCGTTTAACGCCAGCCAGGCCTCACCCGTGATCCGGCGGCGAAGTCGGATGGCAGCCACGATCTCCAGCGCCCCGGTCACGATCGCCCACGCCGCGATCACGTAGAGCAGCGCGAGCGCGGTAAGACCCGGCACCGCGAATGCGACGATGCCCGCGGCGATGCTGACGAGTCCCTCGAGAAGCAGTGCCCACCACGGCTGGTCGTCTCCGCGGCCTCGGACGGCGGCGGTGACGTTGAGGACACCCTCGACAAGGGCGTAGCCGCCGAAGAGTAGGATCAGGGCGGCCAGCGTGACGCCCGGCAAGACGAACGCCAGGAGGCCGAAGATGATCGCGGCGACACCGCGAAGGGCCAGAGCCCACCAGTTCCCTGCCAGCGCGTCGATATTCATGTCACGGTCTCCTCGCCACTCCGTCGTTCCAGCCACGATCACCACTCCCAACACCGGCGGAGCCGACTTCCCCTGTCGGCGCACTATGCGCACTCCCCTCCCGAGCCGCCTCGGGATCCGCGGGCGATGGATCATGCCGCGTATCGAGAGTCTCTCCCTCGTCCGTTGGGTCCCCGTCCGGGGAGCCCATCGAACCGTTTCGTCGATCTCCATCTATCGTGTTCCTTCGGGCTTGATGGCGCAGTGCCATCCTTAGTCCGCGTTGAGGAGCCGGTCCGAGTCGACGCCCTGGACGTACGATGGCAGTAGGCCTCGCAGGGTCGCACGTAGCACTACGCCTGTCGCCACCAGGAAGCGTCTCGTCCTGAATGTCAGCTGGGTTCCTCCATGCACGCGGTCTCCGGATTCTGACCGCCGCCGCGTTGTTCTCCCCCGTCGGTGCGGCCCGCAACCGAGTCAACATTGGGATGGTCGAGTGCCGTGCTTCGCTCGCCCGGGCGCGCTCTTTTTCGCAAGAACGCGAAAGTCCTGCCGTCGCCGAACCCATTCCGGAAGCTGCGGCTTGCTCCCCTCGCCACGAACGGGCACGAAGAGGGATGGTCGCCCTGACCCGGACTGAGCCGGATCCGAATCGGCGATCGCGACCTTGACAGGGGCGGGCCCGGCGCCTACAACTGGCGTCCGGGACCGCCGACGAAGCTGGAGGAGGACGGGCATGAACTCACTCGGATACCCGGTCATCGACGCGGACGGCCACGTGGAGGAAACCGGGGTCGACTGGGTCAGGCGCCTCGACGGGGACTGGGGGGACTGGGCGCCCCGTTACATCTCCGACGGGCGCCATGAGTCGGGCCAGGGACGTCTGACGATCGAGGGGAAGGTCTTCCCGCGCTGGGAGGACAAGTGGGGGCGCGGGAGCCGGCCCATCACCGTGCACAAGCCCGCCCACCAGTGGACCGGCCGCCCGGGAATGACCGATCCCAAGGCGCGGCTGGCCGACATGGACCTCGAAGGGATCGACGTCGCCGTCCTCTTCGGCGGCGCCCTCTCCTCGGCCGCGATCGGCCTCGTCGAGAACCCCGCGCTCGCGCTCGCCACCTGCCGCGCCTACAATGACTGGCTCGCCGAGTACTGTGGGGCGGCGCCCGATCGGCTGAAGGGCGTCGCCGCGGTCCCGTTCCAGGACCCCGAGGCCGGCGCCCGCGAGCTCCAACGGGCCGTGCGGGAGCAGGGGCTCGTGGCCGTGCGGGTCCCCACCTGGCCCGACGGGCGCGATCCCGGCGCCCGGCGCTTCGACCCGATCTACGCGGCGGCCGAGGAACTCGGCGTCCCCGCGTGCCTGCACCTTCTCTCCGCCCGCACCGTCGGCGCCGACCGGTTCGACAACTTCTTCCTCAAGCACGTGTTCTACGGCGCCGACGTGTTCATGGCCTTCGCGGGGATGCTCGCGGGCGGCGTGCTCGAGCGCTTCCCCGGGCTCCGGATCGGCGTCTTCGAGGCGGGCTGCGGCTGGATCCCGTACCTGATGGAGCGGGTCCACGAGCACTGGGAGCTCTTCTCCGACCAGCTCCCCCACCTCACGCGCGACCCGGCCGAGCAGATGGCCTCGGACCGCTGCTTCTACACGATCGAGCCCGAGGAGACGACGGTGCCATTCGTCGCGGCGCGGGTCGGGGACGGCCGGCTCATGTACGCCTCGGACTACGCCCACTTCGACTGCATGTGCCCCGACTCGGTCTCGACGGTGGCAGGCCGGTCGGACCTCGGGTCAGACCTGAAACGAAGGCTCCTCGGCGAAAACGCCGCCAGGCTCTTCGGTTTGAAGGTGTAACGGCATCCGGGCTCGCGGCGGCCCCCCCCGCGGGGCGACGCGCCAGCGAGGTCTGGACGCCGCCGTGAGCATCACCAAAGCGCCGTTGGCACAGAGGGGTTGGCCACCGCCGGGTCCAGTCGCACTCACGCGCCCGGCATCAGTGCATACTGTCGGGGTGGCAGATCACCCTCAAGGCGTGACGGCGCCCTGGCTCGCGCAGGCGGCGGCGCGCTCGATCCCGGTCCTCCTCGGCCTCCTCCTCCTGGCGTTGAGCGTGTCGATCACGGCGATCGACACGCTCCTCGCCCTGCTCATCGTCGCGACGCTCCTCGCGCTGACCGACCCCGCCGAGCGGGCGCGGTACCGGCTGCCGCTGCTCCTTCCCATGCTGACCTTCGCGGCGCTCACGCTCGTGTCGGCGGCGGCGGCGGCGGACCGGGCGGGCGCCTTCTTCGAGTCCAAGCACCTGATCGGGCTCGCGCTCTTCTTCATCGCGGCGAACGGCTTCGCCGGAGGTGACGCGATCCGGCGCGGGCTCCGCCGGTTCTTCGCGGTGGTGGCCGCGGTCTCGGTCTACGCGATCGTCCAGACGCTCGCGTGCGAGACCCAGCTCGCGCTGCCCGCGTGGGTCGGCGTGGCGCTCAGGGTCAAGCTCGAGGCGTGCCGCCTGCACCCCTTCCGGGCCAAGGGCTTTTTCAGCATCTACATGACACTGGGCGGGAGCCTGATGATCGCGCTCTCGCTCGGCCTCGCGCTCTTGCTGTTCGGCCAGCGAGCGCACGCGCGGAGCCTGCTCGTCTCCGGTGCGCCCGCCGTCGCGGCCCTCGGGCTCACCTACGTGCGGGGCGCGTGGCTCGGGCTCGCGGTCGCGACCGGGATCCTCACCGTCTGGAGCCGCCGGCTCTGGCTCATCGCGCCGCTCGCCCTCGGCATCCTCCTGGCGCTTGCCGTGCCCTCCGCGCTCAGGACGCGGCTGCTCTCGTTCGGCAACCCGGAGGACCCGACCGCGCGCGAGCGCCTGTACTTCTGGGACGCCGGGCACCGCATGATCGAGGACGCGCCGCTCCTCGGGCTCGGGCCCGGCGGCGTCCACCGCGTCTATCCCGCCTACAAGAACCCAGACGCGCGGAAGCCGCGCACTGGCCACCTGCACAACAACCTCGTCCAGATTGGCGCCGAGCACGGCCTGCTCGGGCTCGGGGCCTGGCTCTGGATCTGGATCGCCTTCTTCGCCGGCGCGGGGCGCATCTACACCGCGCTTCCGCCCGCGCGGGCCGACGACCGGGCCCTGGTGGCGGGCAGCATCGCGGCGGTGGCCGCCTTCCTCGTGGCCGGGCTCTTCGAGTACAACTTCGGCGACTCGGAGGTCATCGACCTCCTCTGGGTTGTCATGGGCTTCCCCTTCGCCTGCGCCGGCGAGGGGAGCCGCCTCGCCGCAGCCGCACCGGAGCCCGTATGATGGGAAGACGGCGGCCGGGAGGGCCGAGAGAGCGGGTGACGCAATGACGATCGATCGCGTGGAGGTAATCCCGATCCGGCTCCCGAACCGGATCCCGCTCAAGCTCGCCACGGGGGTGCTCGAGCACCAGGACAACGTGATCGTGCGCCTCTGGGCGGGCCGGCTCGCCGGCCTCGGCGAGACGCAGCCGCTCGAGGGCTTCCAGGGCTGCACCGAGTCGCAGGCCACGATCGTCCCGTTGATCCGCGAGCGCCTCGCGCCCGTCCTCATCGGCCGGAGTCCGTTCGAGGTCGAGCGTATCGTGCGCGACATGGAGGCGGCGATCGCGGGAAGCCCGTACGCCAAGGCGGCCGTGGTCGACGCGCTCTACGACCTGAACGCAAAGGCGTATGGGGTCCCCCTCCACCAGCTCCTGGGTGGCCTCTACCGCGACCGGATCCCCGTCGTCTGGACGATCGGGATCCAGGACCGCCGCCGGATGGCCGATGAGGCGCGCTGGGCGCTCGGCCGCGGCTTCCGCCTGGTCAAGGTGAAAATCGGTTCGGCGCACGCGGCGGAGGACATCGAAAACGTCGCCGCCGTCCGGGACGCCGTCGGGCCGGAGGTGGGCCTCCGGGTCGACGCCAACGGCGTGTTCGGCTTCGATCAGGCGCTGGCGCTCCTCCGCGACCTCTCCCCGTTCAAGCTCGAGCTCGTCGAGCAGCCGCTCGGCCTCGGCGACCTCGACGGGATGGCTCGGCTCATCGAGCTCGCCGGTGTCCCGATCATGCCCGACGAGAGCCTGCACTCGCCGGAGTCCGCACTCGAGCTGGTGCGGCGGCGGGCCGCCTCGATCTTCGGGATGAAGCTCGCCAAGCACGGCGGGATCTACGCGGCGCAGCGGATCGCGGCGATCGCCCAGGCGGCCTCGCTTCCGATCTACCCGGGCGGGCAGCCGGGGACGAGCGTGGGCTCCGCGACCGCCGCGCATTTCTACGCGGCCACCTGGAACGCCTCGCTCGGCGGGGACTTTCACGTCGGGCCGGCGGGCTGGCTGGCCGACGACATCGTGAAGCGCCCGCTCGTCGTGAAGGACGGCTACGCGTTCGTCCCCGACGGTGTCGGCATCGGCGTCGAGGTGGACGAGACGCGCCTCGCCCGCTACACGGTCGGGCTCTGATCGGAGGACGGGTGCGCGTCGTCGACCTGAGCCTGCCGATCAAGACGCACTTCCGCTGGAAGGTCGCGACGGAGGTCCGCGGCTCCCACCATCGCGGCGACGTCTTCCAGTCCACCAGCGTGACCATGCCGTGCCACGCGTTCACCCACGTCGACGCACCGTCGCACTTCCTTCCCGGCGCGCGCCACATCGCCCAGATGCCGGTGGACCAGTGGATCGGTGACGCGGTGGTGGTGGACCTCACGCACCTCGGCGAGAACGGCGCCGTGACGGCCGCCGAGCTCGAGCAGCGGGCCCAGCACGTGCGGGGTGGAGACATCGTGCTCCTGCGGACCGATTGGCCCCTCCGGGTGGGCGTCGAGACCGAGCGCTTCTGGAGCCACGCGCCGTACACGGACGCGAGCGCGTGCCACTGGCTCGTGCGGCGGCGCGTGAAGGCGGTCGGCTACGACTACCCGCCCGACTACTGCATCCGCGACATGATCTTCCGCCCCGACACCCCGCTCGCGCGCGAGGACAGCACGACCCACTTCATCCTGTTCCCGGCCGGCGTCACGGTCATCGAGTACCTGGCGAATCTGCACGAGATCCGGCGGCCGCGCTGCCGCTTCGCGGCCCTTCCGCTCGCGATCGAGGGCGCCGACGGCTCGCCCGTGCGGGCCGTCGCCTTCGTCGACTGACCCCGACCTCGCCGCCCGCGCCGCTTGACGCGCCGTGGGCGTTCGTCGATCATGCGCGCATGAACGGCGTCCACGACCTCGGCGGGATGCAGGGGTTCGGGCCGGTCGCGCGTGAGCCGAACGAGCCGGTCTTCCACGCGGATTGGGAGAAGCGCGTGCTCGCCATGAACGTCGCGGCGATGACGCAGCGGCTCTACAACGTCGACGAGTTCCGCCACGGCATCGAGCGCATGGGCGCCGCCCACTACCTCGCCTCCGGGTACTACGAGCATTGGTTTGCCGCCGTCGAGACGCTCCTGATCGAGAAGGGCGTGGTGAAGCGAATCGAGCTGGACGTCCGCACGGCCGCCCTTGGCGCGAACCCGGCGGCGCACCCGCGCCGCGACGATCCCGCGCTGAGCGCGCGCCTGCTCCACGCCGTCCGGGCGGGCAGCGCCGCGAAGAGCGAGGCGGCGCCGGCGCCGCGCTTCCGCGCCGGCGACCGGGTCCTGACCCGGAACACGCACCCGGCGGGCCACACGCGCCTGCCGCGGTACGCCCGCGGCCGCCACGGCGCGATCGAGCGCTTCCACGGCGTCTACACGCTGCCCGACGCTCACGCCCACGGCCGCGGGCGACAGCCGCAGCCCCTCTATAGCGTCCGCTTCGAGGGCCGGGAGCTCTGGGGCGAGAGCGCCGAGCCCGGCGCGTGGGTGTACCTGGACCTGTGGGAGAGCTACCTGGAGCCGGCGTGACCGCCGCGGCCTCCCGGCCAGGCGGAGGGCAGGACGATGGGCGGCACGCATAACTCCGAGCCCGAGCCGTACCCGGCGCTCCGCGTGCGGGCGCTCGAGTCGCTGCTGATCGAGAAGGGGCTCCTGTCCAGCGACGTCGTGGACAAGCTGGTGGCCATCTACGAGAACGACGTCGGCCCGATGAACGGCGCCCGGGTGGTGGCGCGCGCCTGGGTCGATTCGGCCTACAAGCAGCGGCTCCTCGCCGACGGCGCCGCGGCCATCGCGGAGCTCGGCTTCGGCGGCCGCGGCGGCGGCGACAAGCTGGTCGCCGTGGAGAACACCCCGACCGTGCACAACCTGGTCGTCTGCACGCTCTGCTCCTGCTATCCGTGGCCGGTGCTGGGGCTGCCACCGAACTGGTACAAGATGCCCGCCTATCGCTCGCGGGCCGTGCTCGAACCGCGGACGCTCCTGCGCGAGTTCGGTCTCGAGCTCCCCGAGTCGGTCGAGGTTCGGGTCTGGGACAGCAGCGCCGAGGTCCGCTACCTGGTGCTGCCCGAACGCCCCGCCGGCACCGGGCACCTCGGCGAGGCCGAGCTGGCGCGGCTCGTCACCCGTGACGCGATGATCGGGGTGGCCCGGGTGACGGCGGCGGCCCCGGCGCGGTAGTCTCGCGGCCTCCGTCGACGCCGCCATGCGCAACATCGTGTCCCGAGCCGACGGCCGACGCCTCCAGGTGCCGCGCACGCGCGGCCACCTCTTCGTCTGCGCCGACGGCTGCTGCTGCGGCCGCACCGAGGCCGGCTTCCCGCCGGTGCCGCGCGCGCGGTTCCACGACGAGTGGGAGCGACGGAGCCTGCGTCACCGCGTCCACCTCACCATCGGCGGCTGCCTCGGCCCCTGCCGCCTCGCCAACGTGGTCATGCTGCTCTTCGACGGCCGCCAGGCCTGGTTCCACTCGATCAACTCCGAGGCCCAGGCGCGGGCGCTCTACGACTATGTCGAGGAGCTCCTCGGGGCGGATGGCTGGCAGCCACCCCCGCCCGCTCTCGCCGCTCTCCAGTTCACCGCCTCGACGTGGGTCGAGCGCCCGGACGGCCAGCCCGTCGACGATCGCCATCTCCGGCCCCGCGCGGGGTCCGGCGACGGCGCCCCCCTCGTCCCCCCTCCCACGGCGCCCGGGCCCTCGGCGCCGACGCCGGACCGCCTCGTCGCGAACATGGACGGGCCGGCTGCCGTTCCCCGGCGGAACGGGGAGCTCCTCTTCGAGGCGCCCTGGCAGGGGCGCGTCTTCGGCATGGCGGTCGCGCTCCAGGATCGACGCGTCTACGACTGGCGGGACTTCCAGCGGCGCCTCAGCGCCGAGATCGCCGCCGCCGAGACCCGCGGCGAGGAGTCCACCTACTACGAACGCTGGCTCCGGGCGTTCGAGGGGCTCCTCATCGAGGGGGGGATCCTGACCCGCGAGGGGCTCGACGACCGGACCGAGGAGTTCGAGTTCGGCGAGCGTGACGAGGTCTTCTGAGCCTACCCCTTCACCGCGCCCGCGGTCAGCCCCTCGACCATGTAGCGCTGCAGGTAGGTGTAGAGCACGACGACGGGCACCGTCGTGAGCACCGACGCCGCCATGAGCTGGCCCCACAGGAAGATGTCGCCGAACATCAGGTCGTTCAGCCCGACCGGGATCGTCTTCAGGTCGCCGTCGTGGATGAACACGAGCGCGTACAGGAACTCGTTCCAGGCGAGCGTGAACGCGAAGAGCCCGGCCGCGAGCACGCCCGGCGCCGCCAGCGGAAGGACGACGCGGTGAAAGGCCTGGACGCGGCTCGCGCCATCCACCATGGCCGCGTCCTCGAGGTCGGGCGGGATCGACCGGAAGAACCCGATCAGGAGCCACGTGCAGAACGGGACCGTGAAGGTCGGGTACGCGACGAGCAGGGCCCAGAGCGTGTTGGCGAGGCCGAGGCCGTTGAGGATCGTATAGAGCGGGATGAAGAGGAGCGTCGGCGGTACCAGGTAGACGACCAGCACCGTCGTGGCCAGGAGGCGCCGCCCCGGGTAGCGGATGCGCGCGAGGCTGTAGCCGGCCAGACAGCTCACGAGGACCGTCACCAGCGAGGCGCCCAGCGCCACGGCCGTGCTGTTGCGGATCCAGCGCGGAAAGCCGGTGCCGCGCAGGAGCTCGACGTAGTTCCCGAAGGTGACCGGGCGCGGGTAGTAGTAGGGCGTGAGGCTCTGGATCTGGGTCGACGTCTTGAGCGACGTGGTCACCATCCAGTAGAAGGGCACGCCCACGGCCACGAGCAGGACCGAGAGAGACACCCAGGCGAGCACGCGGGCCCCCACCTCAGTCCTCCCGCGTCAGCCGCCGGGCGAGCACGACGATCATCACCACCACGAGGGGCATCAGGTACATCGAGACCGCCACCGCCCGACCCCAGCGCAGCGCCTGGAACCCGACCTCGTAGGTGTACGTGGCGAGGATGTGGGTGGCGATGCCGGGGCCGCCCCGCGTCATCACGTAGACGATGTTGAAGTCGTTGAGCGTGAAGATCGTCGAGATCAGCGTGGTCACGAAGATCACCGGGCGGAGTCCGGGAAGCGTGACGTGGCGGAACCGCTGGGTGGCCGAGGCGCCGTCCACGGCGGCCGCCTCGTAGAGATCGGCCGGGATGGCCTGGAGGCCCGCCAGCAGCGAGACGCCGAAGAAGGGGAACCCGCGCCAGATGTTGACGACGACCACGGCCATCATGGCCGTGGACGGTTGCCCGAGCCAGGCGATCGGCTCACCGATCAGGCCGAGGGTCTCGAGCGACACGTTGATGAAGCCGCGGAGCGCGTCGAACATCCAGTGCCACGCGAGCGCGGTGATGACGGTGGGGACGACCCACGGCAGGAGCAAGAGGCCGCGGACGAGGCGCCGCGCGAAGAGCGCCTGGTGGAGCGAGAGCGCCATCAGGAGCCCGATCATGAGCTTGACCGTCACCGACCCGACGGTGAACACCGCGCTGTTCCAGATGACCTTCCGGAAGACCGGGTCCCCCGTCAGCTCCACGTAGTTCTTCAGACCGACGAAGCGCGGCGGGTACCCGACGTACTTCTCGGTGAGGCTCAGATAGACGGCGCTCCCGAGCGGATAGGCGATCAGCAGGAGGACGAGGACGACGAGCGGCAGGACGAACAGGTAGCCGATCCCGGCATCGGGCGGGAGCACCCGTCGGCTCGCCGAGGCCCGCCCGAGCGCGGGGGCGGAGGAGGCGACGCTATCGGGAGGGCACAGTGGCGTAGATGTCGTTGATGCGCTTGTCGGCTTCCTGGAGGGCGCGCTCGACGTCCCAGCCCTCCACGATCACGCGCGCGCAGAGATCGGTGAGGACGTTGGTGGCGACGACCTCGGCCGCGGCCGGGGTGAGCGGGCCCGGGTAGCCGGGAGTGTGGGCGTGGCTCGGCGCCTCGAGGACCGCCTTGTACGAGGGGTTCTTCTGCCAGTAGGGGTCGCGGCGGAGCTTCTCGAAGGCCGGCACCATCTGCCCCCACGACTGGTACATGTACTTCCGGGCCTCGTCCGGGGACATGACGAAGCGAACCAGGTCCCGGGCCAGCTCCGCGTGCTTGGTGCCGTTGAACACGCCCCACGAGAGGAGGAACACGTCGTGGTTCCGACCGGCGGGGCCGGCGGGCTTGACCAGCATCAGCGTGTCGCCGAGGAGCGGTCGATTCTCCTTCTCGAGCACGTAGTAGATGCTCGGACCGTTGAAGGTCATCGCGATCTTGCCGCCGAGGTACGCCTCGTTGTTGCCGAAGCCGGTCCAGGCCATCGCGTCGGGCGGCACCGTCTTGTCCTTGGTATAGATCTCGCTCGCCCACCGGACGACCGCCCGCCAGGTATCGTTCATGATCGACTTGTAGTGACCGCGGGCGTCGGCCCAGCCGCCTCCGTAGGAGTAGAGCAGCGCCTGGAACACCCCATAGCCGTCGGCGCTCCGATTCCAGCTCTGGCCGAGCGGGTAGTCCATCACGCCCTTCGCTTTGATCCGACGGGCGGCCTCCCGTACCTCCTCCCAGGTCTTCGGGTACGGGACCCCCGCCTTCTTGAACACGTCCGTGCGGACGAACAGGACATCGGTGATGTAGTTGAACGGCACGGCGTAGAAGCGACCGCCGAAGCGGGTCGCGGCGAGGGCCGAGTCGAGCAACGGCCCGTTCGTCCGCTCGACGTCGGCGACCACGTCGCTCACGTCCATGAGACGCCCCATGCCGTGGTAGCGCGAGGGGCTGATCGTCTGGAGCTGGCCCACGTCAGGCAGGGAGTCCGTCTCGATCGCCGCGACGTACTTGGTCTCGATGTCGTCGAAGGTGAAGTACTCGATCGACGTCTCGACGTTCTTCTGCCGGCCCCACTCGGCAATGCTCGCCTCGAGCGCCTTGTTGGCGTCGGGCACGTAGGTGCGGAGGAGCCAGACGCGGAGCCGCGGTTTTTGCGCCTCGGCCGGCGTGGCCGCGCCCGCCACGAGCAGGAGCAGGACGGCGAGCGCTCCCAGGCCGAGCCGACGACCCGTCATGGCGATCACATCGCTCCCGGCGCGCCGCTGGCGCGTCCCTGGAGCTCGTAGATCGACGTGTAGCCGTGGTCCCAGGTCGGCGGCATCCGCCACTCGGCCGCCGTGCGTCGAAACTGCGCGGCGGGGACGCCGCACACGATCCGGCCGTAGAGCGGCGAGTGCTGGGTGTCGGGGGTGAACGGGATCGCGTCCGCCGCGCTATAGGAGTTGATCAGGAGCCGCCGCGGGGCGCTCGACCTGTTCTCGGCCGACCCGTGGACGGCCCGGTAGTGGTGGATGTGGATGCTTCCGGCCGGGACCGGGAGCGGGACCGCCCGCCCGAGGTCGAGCCGGCCGAGGTCCGCCCGGTTGATGCTGCCGGTGAAGCCATCGCCCTCGTAGTGGTCGTACACGGGCCCCCGGTGGCTTCCGGGCAGCACGGCGAGGCAGCCGTTCTCAGGCGTGGCGTCGTCGAGCAGGAGCCCCACCGCGAGCACGTCGTCGTTCGAGTGGGGGTAGAACGCGGCGTCCTGGTGCCACTCGACTGGCGCGCCGATCTTCTCGCCCTTGAGGTTCAGCTTGCTGTGGTGGAACTTGACGTCGGGGCCGATCAGCTCCGCCACGATCGCCGGGATCGGGGACTCGAAGGCCACCCAGCGGTAGAGCGCGTGGTTGTCGGCGGGATTCTTGATTCGCCGCAGGATCGGGCGCTCCGCCGTGTGACGGGGATCGAGGTCGAACACGGGGCCGCTCGACGTGACGCGCCGCGACTGCTCGACGAACTCGTCCGTCGCCGCCCGGAGTGCCTCGAGCTGCGTCGGGTCGATCACGTCCCGCACCGCGAGGTAGCCGTCACGATGGTAGGCGGCGATCTGCTCCGCGGTCAAATGTCGTACGCTTGTCGTGGCCATGAGCCCTTCCTCCCCCCCGGGCGCTTCGGACCACACGCCCCGGATCCTGCCGCCCCGGCGCTAATACTTAGCCGATCCGCGCGGCCCAACGCAATCGGGTCATTCTACCGCCCCCGATCCCGCTCGCGGCCCGGCGAAGAGCCGTGATCGGCGGGCGGGGCGTGCGCCGCGGCGACGTGCGGGGACACGGCCCGCTCACTCTTCTCGCGAAACTCGTCCGACTCGACGACGACCCGCTTGACCTGGCTGTAGACGCCGCAGTCCCAAGGGACGCCGGCACTCGCCTCGCCCGCGCGAACGCCGCCCGCGTTGTCCGACTGGAGATACACCTGACGCCGCGCCACCACCACGGTCTTCATCGTGGCCCCCTGCTCGTCGATGAGGCGGATGGTGAATCGTCTGACCGAGCTGAGTAAGTCATCGAAGCTCACGAGGTCCAGCAGGACGGCCGCGACGGGCCCGGCGGCGCCGTCGCCGGTCGCGGCGGCGCAGCACTGGGGGTTCTTCCGGACGCTGAGGGTATAGTACAGGCGAGAGCCGCTGCACCGCGTCTCAATCGTCGCCATCAGAAAGGGACCCCGCCCGCCCGGGATCCGCAGTTGATCGGCCCGGATGGCGATCGCCGTCGGCTCCCACGTGCGCAGCTTCGCTGTCTCGCGTTCGACCCGAGACGTGCGAATCACGTTCCACGCCAGATGGATATCGACCGCGATCAGGCCGGCCAGGAGCACGGCGGCGGCGACGGCGCAGACCTTCCAGACGACCCGTCGGACTGGGTGGGCCGGGAGATCACTCATGCCGCTACAGATCTTATCCCAGTGGTGGCTCGGCGGCCGTACGCGGCGCCGGCCGATCCTCGCGGGTCGGGCGATCGTGCGTGGCCGTCGCGACGCGCCCTCCGCCGCGTCGGACCCGCCCGAGGCCTTAGTTCGACGGGGGGCTGTCCTCGGGCGCTTTGAACCGCTCCCGACTGCCGTCCATGCACCGCTGGTAGGCCGCTTCGGCGCGCTCGGCCTGGAGCCCCGCCGCGAACTCCGCACACCGCACATTGTCCCGATGGCGCTGTGCCTCGGTCGGCTCGTCACCGCAGCCCCCCCCGATCAGCGTGGCGACGAGGAGCACGAGGCAGCTGGACGCTCGGGCCGTCATCCGACGCGTACTCGGGGCGGTCCGCCTCGCCGGGCAGGAGTGAGGTTGGATCGACCGGCACCCCTCGACCCGAGCGGAGCCGGGCCGTCCAGAATCCGCGGACCCCCGTCGGGGGACCGATCGTGGCCGAGGCCTCCCCTCACGCGCTGACGCCCTTCCTCGGTGGCGGGGCCATCGCCGCGAGAATGTCCCCCGTGTCCGGCACGGCCTTCAGACCCTTGAAGGGGACGCTGAAGGCGGGCCGCGACGTCACGAGGACCATGCCGAAATTGAGGGCGACGGCCAGGACCGTGAGGACGGGGAGCGCCAAATATTCGAGCAGTTCGTCGCTCTTCTCGTGCAGCCAGCCCATCCCCCGCCCGAGCTCGTCCAGCTCTGCCCGCCACCCGCCGCCGCCCGACGTCGGCGGCACCGTGATCGGCCGGCCGTTCGGCTCGATCGCCGGCCGGCGCCCGAGATGGGCGGGCAGCGCCGGCGTCCCGAATTGCGCGAACAAGAACCACGTCATGCTGCGGACGCTGATCCAGCCCGCCAGCGGGATGGCCACGGTGAGCCACGCGCCGAGCTCGTACCTCCCGCCCGTCCGGGCGGCGATCCAGGACGCCAGGACGTGCACCAGCTCCCGGTAGAGGACCAACACCTCGAACACCATCACGGACAGCCCGACCACGACGATCTGGGCCAGCCATTCGCGCTCGTGCGTCTTGACGGCGTCGGCGAGCGCCCGCAGGCTGGCGAAGCTTCCCCTGACGAGGAGGAGCAGGAAGACGTAGAGGACGGGCGCCGTGTAGGCCCGCGCGTGGGCGGGACCGACGAACTTCGCCACCACCGTGGACACCGTCGGGAACAGGACCCAGGTGAACACCGTGGCCTCCACGAAGCACCAGAACCTGAACATGAGGACGGCGATCCAGGGCACCCCGGGCCGGGAATGGTGCTTCGCCAGCCGTTTGCTCGCCGTGACGGGCAGCCCGGCCAGCCGGACCGCCCCCCGTGCCATCAGCTTCATGCCGAGGCTGACGAACATGGCGCTCCACCCCACGAGCACCACGGCGAGACGGAGGACCCCCATCCAGTAGAGCCACGCGGCGCGCACGGCGTCCCACCACATGAGCAGCATGGTGGAGACGAAGGCCTGGCGCCGGCCGCGAAAGGGCAGCGTGTAGAGCGCGCCTTGCGTGCACCAGACCGCGACGACCCAGAGGGCCGCCGGGAAGAGGAGGAGCACGTATTTCACGGCGGCGATCCACAGCGACGGGGACTCGAGGAAGAACTGCGCGATGGCTCGCTGCATCGGCGGAATCCAGATGACGGGAGCGGCCACCACCCCCGCGATCTCCCGCCACCGTTCCGGAACCGCCCGGACGAGCTGCTCAACCATCCCGACCTCCTTCAGCGGAGAGGGAACGACCTCCCAGGCGCGCCGAGCGTCAAAATGTCCCGGGGCATCCAAGGCGGCTGCAGCCCCCGTACCAGCCGTCGACCCCACACACAGCGGTTCGTTTTCGAGGACTTCCAGGGAGGCGTCGGATCGGGCGAAGACATTCGGACGTCGGGAGGCTGACGCGAGTCCCCGGAGCCGCCTCGCGGCTTCCGGGACGCCCCGGCTCAATCCGGGGAGGCGGCGCGGCCCCGCGACGGGCGTCGCCGGTGTACGATGGTGCCCGGAGCGCCCAGACCGACGCGCGTGGGACGACGAAGACCGTGCTCGCGGGATTGGTAGGGCTCGGGCTCGCTGCGATGCTCGGCGGCTGCGCCTCGCTCGAGCCCCGGCAGGCGGCCCACCGCGGGCCCGACTACCGACGCGACGACGCCGCGCTGACCACGCCCGGCCCGATCGGCGGGACCGTAGACAGCGGCGGCGTGCTGGCCGGCGGCCACAAGTAGGGCGCGCCCTCGAGGAGACCCCATATGTATTCGGTGGACGTCCGCCGGCACCAGGCCTCGCTCAAGGAGGACCTCAGGCAGCATCCAGACAGGGCCAGGATCGCCGACACGGTGCAGAGCCTTCCCTCGGACCTGCGCGATCCCATGCGGGTCCGCATCGGCCGCGCCGACGGCCGGGCCTTCGAGATCACGGTGGGCCTCCATCCGGTCGCGGGCGGCGACGGCACCTTGCCGTGCCCCGGCGACGTGCTCGAGGCCGCGCTGGCGGCCTGTCAGGAGCTGACGGTGCGGATGGTGGCGGCCAACATGGGTCTCGCCCTGGACGACGTCCGGGTGACCGTGACCGGGACGTCCGACCTCCGCGGGACGCTCGCCCTCGACCGCACGACGAAGGTCGGCATCCAGAAGCTCGAGGTCCGGACCCACGTCGTCGTGCGCGGTGGTGACGCGGAGCGGGCTCGGCGCCTGCTCGCGTCCGCGGAGCGCTATTGCTCGATCCTCGACACGCTCCGCAACCCGCCCGAGGTCCGGGCCACCTTCACCTTCGACCACGTCGCCGACGGCCGCCCGGCCGACGCTCCCGCCCCGACCGATCGATCGGAGGACTCGCGCCATGGCTGACCTGCCGCGGATCCCCACCACGGTGGTCGGCTCCCACGGCAAGCCCGGCTGGTGGTTCGTCTCGGTCAAGGCGCAGGAAGCTGGCGACTTCGGTCCCGCCGATCTCGAGGAGGCGATGGACGACGCCGCCGATACCGCGATCCGCGACATGGAGCGGGCCGGGATCGACATCATCACCGACGGCGAGGTGCGGCGGCTCGACGGGTACGTCGACTCGTACTACGCGATCATCAAGGGCATCGAGACGCTACCGGTGCGCCGCAAGGCGGGTCCCTGGGGGTACGACCAGCAGACGCGCTACGAGGCGATCGGGCGCATCGAGACGCCGTCCGGCGGCCTCGGCATCGTCAAGGAGTTCGAGTACCTCAAGGCCCACACGACCCGCCGCACCAAGGCGACGTGCGCCGGGCCGCTGACGTTCGGCTCCCGCATCCACCCCGGCAAGCTGTACACGGGGGTGGTCGACGTCGCGGAGCGCTTCGCCGAGGTCATCAACGCGGAGCTCCGCGGGCTCGTCGCCGCCGGCGCCGACTTCATCCAGATCGACGAGCCGGCGCGAGGCACCGTCACGGGCGAGGAGATGGCGCGGCTCTTCAACGCCGCCACCGAGGGGGTGCGCGCGCGCCTCGCCTACCATGTCTGCTTCGGCAACCGTTTCGGCCGCTCGCGCTTCGAGCGCTCGTACGCGCCCTACTTCCCCGGGCTCCTCCAGGCCCGCGCCGACCAGTTCGTGCTTGAGTTCGCCGGGCGCGAGATGGCGGAGCTGGACCTCTGGCAGAAGTACGGCGACGGCCGCGAACTCGGCGCCGGCGTCGTCGACGTGAAGGGCTTCAACCAGGATACGCCCGAGCAGGTGGCCGCGCGCATCCGCCGCGTCCTCGAGGTCTGCCGGCCCGAAAAGCTCACGGTCAATCCCGACTGTGGCTTCGGCTGGAGCCCGCGCTACATGTGCAACCAGAAGCTCCGCGCGCTCGTCGCGGGCGCCCAGCTCGTCCGGAGACAGCTGGCCGGCACGTAGTGGCGACGGACCTCTTCGTCTTCGGTGGCCCGGCGCCGGTGCCGCCGGAGTGCCGGCAGGCGCCGGCGCCGCTGCCGCCCTGGACGCCGGTGGGTCCGGAGACGGCCCTCCTCGACCTGCCCCCCCTCCGGCTGCGCGTGGCGGCGACCCAGATCCTCCCGTCGCTGAGCCTGCTCACGGAGCCCGAGCACACCTTCCGATTCGAGGCGCGGAGCGCCGCGAGCCGCGCCTGGAGCCCGTTGAGCCCGGTCGGGCCGCACCCCTGGGCCGCGAGCGGGTCATCCGACCCTTGCCTCCGTCCCGAGATCGATCTCTACACGGCCTCGCCACCGGTGGAGGAGGTCCGGCTCCGCGTGTGGGTCCATTCGTCGGACCTGGCGGCGGTCGCGGCCGCCCCCGCCCTCTGCGCCGTGTCGGCGTCCGACGACGATCCCGAGAGCGGGACGGCGGCTGAGGGACCGGTGGCGCTCGAGGTCCCCGCGCTCAGCCAGATGGAGACCCCCGAGGCGATCCGCCACCGGATCTGCTCGCCCACGAGCGTCGCGATGGTGCTCGGCTACTGGGAGCGGCCCGCGGCCCCGCTCGACCTGGCCCGCGAGATGTTCGACCCGCGACACGACCTCTACGGCGTCTGGCCGGCGGCGATCCGCGCGGCCGCCCGCCGCGGCGTCTGGGGCTACCTGCTCCGCTTCCCGTCCTGGGCCGCCGCGGCCTGGTGCCTCGCGGAGGGGGTGCCGATCGTGGCGTCGGTCCGTTACGCCGCGGGCGAGCTCGCCGGCGCCGCGATCGAATCAACCACGGGGCACCTGCTCGTCCTCACCGGCTACGAGGGCCGGACCGTGCTCGCCAACGACCCCGCGGCGCCGACCGCCCGCGAGGTACCCCGGCGATACGCGCTGGCCGACCTCCGGCGAGTCTGGCTCGAGCGCTCCGGCGTGGGCTACGTCCTGTTCAGGCCCGGTGCGGCGGCGGAGACGGGCATGAGGGCGGAGCTGACGCGCTCGCCCTAGAGTGGGACGGGAGCTGCGTGGCGGGCCCGATCGGCTTACCGTCCCGGTCGAAGAAGCCGAGGTCGGACGAGCCGTCCGCGGCGATCAACCCCCGCACCGACGGCTCGTTCATTCTCCCCTCCAGTTACGGTGCCCGGCGGACGCGGGTTTGCGCTTCGACCCAGTTCCTGACGCAGTACCGCCCCGGCTCGATCGTCGCCCAGATCCGGACGGGGCCCCGCGGCGACTCGACGGCGATCGTGCCGCGCGGGTCCGCACTCAGGATGCGCCCCCGCACGACCGCGTGATCGCCCGGCTCGCTCCATTCCGCAGGCGGCGCCTCTGGCGAGGCCGGCGACGCAGGCCGAACCTCCACGCGCACGGCCCGGACGGCCATGCTGATCTCCACCCGGTCGCCGAAGTGGTAGTGGGCCGTATCGACGATCCACACCTCGACCGGACCGCGGTCCGATTCGACCGTGATCGTGCCCCGGAGATCGGTCCCCGTCACGTGAGCGGAGGTGACGCTCCGATCCTCCGGCCCCGTCGCCCGGAACACCGCCTGCTCACCGGGCAGGATCAGTGTCTCCGTGGGGTGGGCGGGGCACCCGGCCGCCATTTCCTCGGCCGGGGGGCGGGTCGCGCAACCGGCGAGGAGCGTCGCGACGAGCAAGACCCTCGCCAGCGTCGTCATCGGTCCCGATTGTACTCCGCCGACCGACCGGCCGGGCGCAGGGCGACGCCGCTCGGCGCGCGGGCCCACCCGGTCTCGTCCCGCCGCGGGCGTGCGACGAGACTCGCCCGCGCCGTTCAGGCCGCGCTCCAGCTCCCCCACCGCCCGTTCTCGACGGCGGTGAGGAACTCGGCCGCGTGCAGGTTGAAGAGCGCGGGCTCCTCGATGTTGATCGTGTGGCCGCTCATCGGCAGGATCACGAGGCCGGCGTGCGGGATGAGGCGTCGCATGAAGAGGCCGGGCTCGAGGCAGGGCTCGTCCTGGTCGCCCACCATCACGAGCGTCGGGATCGACAGCCTCCGGAGCTCGGGCTCCAGCTCGAAGATCGTCTTCCGCCTGAGGATGACGCCCCGGATCAGGTGCGCGGAGGCCAGGGCCGAGTGCTCGCCGAGGTACCGCAGGAACTCGTTCCATCCGCGCGGGTCCTTCGCGCGGAAGACCTGGCGTGTGGGGATGGCGCCGAGGCGGGTCACCAGGACGCCCATCCCGCCCCGCTCGACTTCGGCGGCGAGCCCGCCGTACTCGGCAAGGAACCGCTCGCGGTCCACGGTGCCGCTGCCGCAGCCGGCGACGATGAGGCTCGCGGCCATCTCGGGATGCCGGAGGCCGAAGTTCAGGGCGACGTTACCGCCCATCGACAGCCCCCCCACGTGGGCGCGTGAGATCCCGAGCTGACGCAGGAGATGGTAGAGATCCTCGACGAGGGTGAGGTTGTCGTAGGCCGCGCCGTCGGCGGGCACGCTCGACGGGGGGTAGCCGCGGTGGTTGTAGGTGATCACGCGGTAGCGCCGCGCGAAGTAGCGCACCTGCGGCTCCCACGAGCGGTGATCGCCCGCGAACTCGTGGCTCCAGACGAGAGGAAACCCACGGCCGGTCTCCTCGTAGTACAGGTCGACTCCGTTCACTCGTGCGATCGGCATGGTCTCCTCCGGACGCGCGGACCCGGGGCCGTCTCGCGCGCCCGGATCTGGCGCGCGTGCCCGCTGATAGAATAGCGCCTGGCTCGCTCGTCGGATCAGCGACGTACGGACCGGGTGTCCGCGTGCGTGGGCGGCGCCGCTGACACGGTCACCGGCACAAACCGGGAAGGCGTCAAGCAGACGACGGCGGCGCCCTTCCGCCCGTTGGGCTCCTTCGGCGCCGCTGGCTGTGAAGAAGGCCCTCTCCCCGGTCGTCGCGCTGTCGCCGATCGCGCCGCTCGACGGCGCCTCGGGACCGGCAGACCATTCTGAACGGGCAGATGGCCGATCAGAGATCCGCTCGGCTGGCCGGCCGGGCGGGTGTCGAATCAGTGGGAGGCCGCCAGCGGGAGGGCGTGACGTCAATGCGCGAGGAGCGTCCTGCTGACCGTAGGGCGCTCCTCACCGCGGCACTCGGTTTCGCCCTCGTCGCCGCCGACGCGCCCGAGCTCAGCCTCGTTCGCGCCTGGCTCGGCACCTGGTCGGGCATCGGCCTCGTCGCCGCCGGCATGGCACGGCAGGGCTATGACCTCAGCCTCACCCGGTACGACGAGCGCGGCTGGCGGGCGACGTTCTACGTCACCGGCATGGAGCATTCGGCGACGGGCGCGACGGGCTCCGCGTTCGAATCGACGCCGTGGCTCGCAGTGCAGCGCGCCGCCTGGGAGACGCTCGGGACTGGACGATCGGGCGCCTGAGGGTAGAATCTGGCCGGGACTGGACGACCACGCAGCCAACGGCCGGCTGCCGTCGCTTCCGAGAGGAGACTTGCGGGTCGTGGAAAAGCGCGCCCCTCAACGGGAAGCCCCCGGATCCGGTTGACCCGGGCGCATCGCCGAGCATGAACGCGACGCTCGTCATCCATCCGGGGGCTCTCGGCGACGTCCTGCAGGCCATTCCCGCGCTGACCGCGCTCCGGGAGCTCGGCGGCGGGACCGCGCCGACCTTCGCGGGGCAGTCTCACCTCGGCACGCTCCTCGCTGGGACCGGCGTCGTCGGGTCCTGCCCGTCCTTCGATGGGCTCGGGCTCGAGGCCTTCTTCGGTCGTGATCCCGTGCCCGCCGACGTCCGGTGCCGTCTGGCCGGTTTCGCCCGAGTGATTTCGTGGTTCGGCGCCCGCGCCGATCCCTTTCCGGCGCGACTGCGCGAGCTCGGGCGGGAGGTCGTGGTGGCCTCCCCCGTTCCTCCGCCGGAGTCCCCGCTCCGCGTCTGGGAGCACCTCGTGGAGACGGTGAAGCCCTGCGGCGTGACGACTCCCCCGCCGCTCCTGCCGCTCCGCCTGCCAGATGCGTGGCGCGCGGAAGCGCGGCGGGCGTTGTCGCGCCTCGGTGTCGACGCCGCGCGCCCGTTCCTCGTGGTCCATCCCGGTGCCGGCGGCGCCGAGAAGCGCTGGTCCGCCGGCGGCTTTGCCCAATCGATCCGCGGCGTGGTGCGCGAGACCGGATGCCAGGTGGTGGTCCACGAGGGCCCGGCCGACAAGGCCGCCGCGGGCGAACTGCTGTCGACCCCGGATCTCCCGATGCTGCGGCTGCTGAAGCCCCCCCTGCCCGTCCTGGCCGCGATCCTCCGGGAGGCAGCGGCGTACCTTGGCGGCGACACAGGGGTGAGCCATCTCGCGGCCGCCGTCGGCTCCCAGGCGGTCCTCCTCTTTCCGCCCGCGTCGCGGCCCCGCTGGACCCCGTGGAGCCAGACCGCCCTGCCGCTGACGATGCCCGATCCGTCCGGGACGATTGCGCCCGTCGTGCGGGCGCTCATCGAGCGTGTGTCAGGTGTCGTGGCCATGGGGTGAGCGCCCGAGCCCCGGTAGGAGGGGCCCGACGGCGGCGCTCACCGCACGGGGGCGGCGTCGCCGGTAGCCGGCGTCCCGCATAGCCGGACCGTCCGTCGGCGTGACTCTGCCCGGAACTGCGAGAGGCCAGTGGGACGCGGAGACGTTGGGGCGGGTCACCCTAGGAATCCCGGGACGCTGACCAAGAAGAATCGCGTCCCGCATGCCCGGTGATTCAACGAGCGAGCGACAACGGCTACCGCGAGGGACCCTGCCCCCGCATCTCCAGGTAGACGGCGTACCAGTCCGCCGCGATCTTCTGCTGGGCCTCTTTCAGGTCCAGAGTGCCCCCACACACCGCGAAGTGGAGGAACGTCTCGAGCACATCCTTCTCGCGAGCACCCGGCTTCGGCGCATACGGTTCCGGCCACAAGTTGCTATCAGCGTTCGAGCCACCGAGCTCCAGTGGGATGAGGTGATCGACCTCGCAGCAGACCCCCTGCTTCGGCGTGGCGCCGTAGACGGCATACGCACGGTGCTTCTGGGCCGGGGTGACGTGGCGAACGCGTCGCGTGTGGGCGATGGGGCAGAGGTCGCTGACGGTGACGGGGCGAGTGGCTCCGGGTGTCGCAGAAGAGTCCGGCAGGATCACGCCGTCCGCGCCGGTTCGGTAGTGAGCCGGAGGCTGGGCGGCCGCCCCCGTGGTCAAGACGAGCCAGGCAAGGCCGACGAGAAGTCCCCGGATGGTTGGGCGCCACGGGGTGGACAGCATCTAGAATCAGTCTAGCGCCGTTGCCGCTGGGAGCGAAGAACGCACCTCTGAGGAGATCGGCGGCCCCCCGGTGGTGACCGATCCGGCACTGGTGCCCGATACGCCGAAAACTGAAGGGCGCAGCGGCGCCGGGCGGCTGTGGCTCCGTCTGCACGAGCCACGACCGGCCGCAGGGTGCGGTCGCGGCCCTGGAGAGTAGTGCTGATAGAATACCGCGCGTAAACATCGCCCGGACTGAAGTCCGGGGCTTTCAGAGAAAGGAGCCCGTGCTTGAACCCGAGAGCCTGGCCCTGCGGTTCCAGGTTGACGGTTCGTCGGCCCGCCCGGCTGCGCCGGAGCCTCCCCGTCCAGCCCCACCGTCGTTTCGACGGCTGTCTGAGCGGGCCCACGGCTTGGTTATCGCCAGGGCCGCTCGCGGAGCGCGTGCTCAGCTCCCGGGGAGAGTCCGCCATGGAGATCGGCGCTCCTCCCCGCCTTGAAGGGCGAGGTTTCCGCGCCGGGAGCGTTCTATGAAAATCCGGCCGGCGCTGCTGCTGCTCGTCGTCGCAGCGGCGGCGTGCTCCCAGGAGCCGGACCGCCAGTGGATGAAGCCGGGCCCGTACACGGTGGAAGAGTTCCACCGAGACACGGCCGCCTGCACCCGCCGCGGCGAACTGGACGCCGACTGCATGCAGACCAAGGGCTGGATCGCGGTGCAGCCCCTGCAGCCCGAGCCCCAAAAGAAGCAGGGCGGCGGCCGGACCTACCAGATCCCGAGCGGGCATTGACCCCGGCCGAGCCCGCGGGCGTCATTCTCGACGTCGGGGGCGTCCTCTGGACCATGCGGTGGGACGTCTGTCAGGAGCTCCGGCTGGCCGCCCTCGGAGTCGCCCCCCGCGGCTGATCGGGCGCTACGCCCGGCCCTCCAGGGCGCGCTTCAGCTGATCGAGGTGGTTGTCGTCGTGCCACGCCATCAGCGTGACGAACTCCCGGACGGTCATGCGGCCCTTCACCGGGTGGATCGCGCCGCGGTTCCAGGCCTCGGCCGCGAGCCCGCGCAGGAGGCCGAGAGACTCCTCCCGACGCCGCCGGAACGCGCGCAGCGCATGCTCGGCGTCCGCGCGGAGGTACTGGCGTTCGTCGGCCCACCGGTCGGGGTCGATCGGGAAGAGCTTGGGCTCGTCCATCGCCAGGATCGTGTGGAAGCGGCCCATGAACGACTCCTCCGTGTCGCGCAGGTGGCAGAGCACCTCCGTGGCGGCCCAGTTCTTCTGGTCCGGTCGACGCGAGAGCGCTGCGTCGGCCTGACCCCGTATGGCCTCCGCGAGGTCGTGGGCGGTGCGCCCGAGGCGGTCGAGCTGCTGCTCGATCGGTCGCTTCGCGACGTCTTCGATCGTCGGCATCGCATCTCCCTCCGGCAGGACGAGCTGGTGAAAGAGACTCGACTCCCGCTTGTAGAACCCCTCGGTGTGGAACGAGTCCGGCAGCTTCAAGAGGGTGTAGTCGACATGGTGGCCGACCTCGTGGAGCAGCGTTCGGAGGAAGGTACGGAAGGCCACCACCCGGCGCTGCTTGGCCGTGCGCATCCACAGCGTGATCGTGGGCCGGGCGCCCCGTGGCGCCTCGTACAGGCCGTGCAGTTCCCCCGACCGCGCGTGCGGCCGTGCCGCGAGCACCTCGACCCGGACGGCCCGGATCCCGAGCGCGTCGGTCAGGCCGCGGATGAGGTGGTCGCTCGCCGCCTGGGTGCGCTCGCGGCTCTCCGACCCGAGCGCCACCTCGAGCGCGCGGACGAGCGGCCGGACCTCCTCCGCCCGGCGAAGCCGGAGCAGCGGGACGCCGTCGCTCTTCGCGTACGTCGCCTTCTGGGAGCGCGAGAGGCGCGCGTAATAGCGGAACGGCACCTACCTCGCCGACCCTCCTCCGACGACGCCGCGGCGCCTGAGGTCGGCGATCGCGGTCCGATCGTACCCGGCCTCGGCCAGGATCTCGTCGGTGTGCTGGCCAAGGGTGGGCGGGGGACCGGGGTCAACGACGGGCGTCGCCGAGAAGCCGAGCGGCTGGCCCATCAGCCGCAGCGGACCGACCTCCGGATGCGCGTACTGCCGGACCATCGCGAGCCGCGCCACCGCCGGCTGGGCGACGAACTCCTGGAGGGTTTGGACCGGCGCGCACGGGACGTCGTGAGCGCCCAGCGTCTCGAGCCACTCCGCGCGCGAGCACTCGCGGAAGCGCGCCTCGAGGAGCGGCGAGAGCGCGTCCCGGTTCTCGACGCGCAGCATCCAGGAGGCAAAGCGCGGGTCGTCCACGAGCGCGCCCAGGTCGAGTGCCTTGCAGAGCTTTGCCCAGAAAGACTGGTTGCCGCAGGCGAGGAAGAGCCAGCGGCCGTCGCCCGCCTCGTAGAGGCGGTAGGTCGGGTTCTCGCGGAGGCGGGTGTCCTTGTCCGGGTAGAAGACGACGTTGCCCGACTGCAGCGCGAGCACGGCCTGCACGAGCGACGTCTCCACCTTCTGGCCGCGGCCGGTGCGCTCCCGCGCGAAGAGCGCGGCCAGGATCGCCTGGCTCGCGAGCGCCGCCGCGTAGTAGTCGGTCACCGCGATCCGCACGTACTGGGGCGGGCCGCCGAACCCCTGGAGCGCCATCACGCCGCCCAGCGCCTGGAAGAGCGGGTCGAAGCCGGGCCGCCCCGCGTCGGGCCCGGTCGGGCCGAACGCCGTGATCGAGCAGTAGACGAGGCGCGGGTTGAGCGCCGAGAGCCGCGCCCAGCCCGCGCCGAGCCGGTCGGCGACGCCCGGCCGCATGTTTTCCAGGGCGACGTCGGCGCGCGTCGCGAGCCGGTCGAGCACGGCCCGCCCGGCGTCGGTCTTGAGGTCCACCGCGAGCGAGCGCTTGCCGCGGTTCCAGCCGAGGAACCCCGGCAGCTCGCGGAACGAGTCGCCGGCGAGGGACTCGACCTTGACCACCGCGGCCCCCATGTCGGCCAGCGCCATCGCCGCGTAGGAACCGGCGACGTAGCTCGTGAGGTCGACGACCCGGATCCCGGCGAGCGGACCGCTCACGACGCCCGGAGCTGGTAGATGGCGGTGTGGGAGAGCCGCGCGACCGGCCGTGCGTCCCCCGCCACCACCAGGAGGTCGAGCTCCACGAACTCCTGGCCCCGCTTTTCAAACAGCCGGCCCACGCGGCCGCGCGTCGTCAGCCGCTCGCCGGGCCGGACTCCGCCGAGGTGCTGGACCGTGCTGCCCGTGTGGATCCAGGGGCCGAGGCGGACGTTCTGGTCGAGCGCGCGGTTGCCCTGGTCCAGGAAGACGGCGGGGTGCGCGAGGGCGGCGGCGTCCCCGGCGAGGGGGTCCGGGTCGTCGAACTTCGCTCGGGCCTCGGCGGCCGCGGCCGCGTCCCAGAGGAGCACGGGGGAGCCGAGGACGTCGAGCGCCGCGAGGACGGCGCGCGTGGCGGGCGGCCGCTCGGCGGGGAGCTCGCGCGCGGGATACGCAGCCAGGTCGACGGACGGAGCGGCGCCGAGCTCCGGCAGCCGGGCGGTGAGGACCGCGCACGGCTCGCCCGCCGGGTTGACGGCGCTCACCTCGAGCGCCGCCGGATCGGCCGGCACGCCCGCAGCCCGGACCGTGACCACCTCGCCCGCGTATACCGGCTTGACGAACCGCACGGACGCGGTCCCGCCCTCGACCCACTCCCGCCCCCAGGCGGCGACGAGCGGCCGCGTCATGTAGGCGTAGACGGTGACGCCGGGCACGAGGCCCCCGCGGAAGCCGAGCTGGCGCGCGACCAGGTCGTCGTGGATCTTGTTCGCGGAGTGCCCGGAGGGATTGCGCGCGGGAACGCGGTACTCGGCAAGCTGCGTGCGCACGGCCGCATCGTAGCCCGGGCGGCCGCCCCGGTCAACGCGACCCCGGGCGCTCGGCTCGCGGAGCCGAGCCGTCCTCGCTATAATCGGTACGTCCTATGGCCCGCGCGCTCCTGGCCGTCCTCGCCGTCGTCCTGCTGCTCGCCATCGCCACCGTCGGCTGGGCGATCAGCGTCAACAACCAGCTCGTCCGTCTCGACCAGGACGTGAACGAGAAGTGGGCGCAGGTCCAGAACGTCTACCAGCGCCGGGCCGACCTGATCCCCAACCTGGTCGAGACCGTGAAGGGCTTCGCCAGCCAGGAGCGCACGGTCCTCAACGAGGTCACCAGCGCCCGGGCGCGCGCCTCGAGCATCCAGCTGCCGCCGCAGGCGCTCAGCGACCCGTCGGCGCTGCGCCGGTTCCAGGAGGCGCAGACCCAGCTCGGCGGCGCGCTCTCTCGCCTGCTCGTGACGGTCGAGCGCTACCCCGAGCTCAAGTCGAACCAGAATTTCCTCGAGCTGCAGAGCCAGCTCGAGGGCACCGAGAACCGCATCGCCGTCGAGCGGCGGCGCTTCAACGAGGCCGTGCGGGAGTACAACACGCGGGTGCGGCTCTTTCCCGGGAGCGTGATCGCCGGCCTGCGGGGGTTCCGAGAGAAGGCCTTCTTCGAGGCCGCTCCCGAGGCTCAGACCCCCCCGAAGGTCAAGTTCTAGCCCTGCTGGTCCCGCTGCTCCTCGTCCTCGCCCTTACGCTCCCCGCCGCGCCGAGCGGGCACATCAACGACTACGCGGGCGTGTTGAGCCCCGCCGACCGGGACCGCCTCGAGCGCCGCGCCGCCGCCGAGGAGCTGCAAACCGGCAACCAGGTCGTGGTCGCGATCTTCCCGTCGCTCGCCGGCGAGAGCCTCGAAGACGTCTCGATCCGCCTCGCCGAGCGGTGGAAGATCGGGCACGCCGGCCGGGACAACGGCGTCATCGTGCTGGTCTTCCTCCAGGACCACAAGGTGAGGATCGAGGTCGGCTACGGGCTCGAGGCCCGGCTCACCGACGCGGTCGCCGACTCCATCATCCGCCACGAGCTCGCCCCGCTCTTCCGGCAGGAGCGCTACGCCGACGGCCTCGACGCGGGGCTCACGGCGATCTTCCAGGCGATCGCCGGCGAGTACCGCGCGCGGCCGGCGCGGCGGCCGGTGGCCGCGTACGCGGTCTCGCTGGCGCCGATCGCGTTCATGCTCCTCTCCGTCGTCGTCTTCGGCATGCTCGCCGTCGCCTCGCGCCGTCAGCCCGGGATCCACGGCCGCCGCGGCTACACCGGGGGGCCCGGCGGCTGGTACTTCGGCGGCGGCGGCTTCGGCGGGGGCGGGGGCTTCGGCGGCGGCGGGGGCTTCGGTGGGGGCGGCGGCGGCTTCGGCGGGGGCGGCGCGAGCGGGAGTTGGTGATGGTGGAGCCGCATCCGGACTGGGTCGAGCGGCACTTCTCGCCCGCCGATCTCGAGGCGATCCGGGCGGCCGTCGCCGCGGCCGAGCGGCAGACGGCGGGCGAGATCCGCGTGCATCTCGAGCGACGCGCGGTCGGCGACGTGCTCGCCCACGCCCGCCGCGTGTTCCACGCCCTCGGCATGCACCGGACCCACCATCGTGCGAGCGTGCTCCTCTACCTCGCGGTCGACGACCGCAAGTTCGCGATCGTCGGCGACGACGGGATCCACGCGCGGGTCGGCTACCGCCTCTGGGACTCCGTGCGCGACGTACTGCAGCGGGAGCTCCGCGCGGGGCGCATGCGCGACGGCGTGACCGCGGCCGTCGCCGAGATCGGCCGCGCGCTGGGCGCGCACTTCCCGCCCCGCCCCGACGACCCGAAGGACGCCGCGCAGGCCGTCACGACCGCGTGACGCCGGACCCGGCCGCCGGCCGCGCCGACCGACGCCGCGAGGCTAGCCGGGCGATCCGAGGAGCACGTTGTCGATGAGCCGCACCGAGCCGACCCAGACCGCCACCAGACACACGGCGCCGCCGCGCCCGACCCGCGTCACGGGCTCGAGCGTCCGGGGATCGGCCACCGCGACGTAGTCCGCGCGCGCGCGGGGCTCGCGGCCGATCGTTTCCGCGACGAGACGGCCGAGTGCCTCGCCGTTCCGCTCGCCCGCGTGACAGGCGTCGCGCGCCGCGCTGAGCGCCCGGAAGAGGACGAGCGCGGCCCGACGGTCGTCCGGCGACAGATGGACGTTCCGCGAGCTCATCGCGAGCCCGTCGGACTCGCGAACCGTCGGGCAGGGGACGATCTCGGTCGGCACGTTGAGGTCTTGGACGAGCCGCTCCACGACCCGCAGCTGCTGGTAGTCCTTCTCGCCGAAGTAGGCGCGGTCGGCGCGCGCGATGTTGAGGAGCTTCAGCACGACCGTGGCGACGCCGCGGAAGTGGCCCGGCCGCGAGACGCCCTCCCAGCGGTCGGTGAGCCGCTCGACCACGACCCACGTCGAGAAGTCTCCCGGGTACATCATCGCCTCCCCCGGCGTGAAGACGCAGTCCACCCGCTCCTCCCGGAGGAGGGCCAGGTCACGGTCGAGGTCGCGCGGATAGGCCTTCAGGTCGTCGGAGGAGCCGAACTGCGTCGGGTTCACGAAGATCGTCGTCACGACCCGGTCGGTCTCGCGCCGCGCGCGGCGGACGAGGGAGAGGTGGCCGTCGTGGAGCGCGCCCATCGTGGGCACGAGGCCCAGTCGTCCGCCGACGGTCTCCCGCCAGGTCACGAACGCCTCGAGGCTCTCCGCCACGTTCATCGTCAAGCCTCAGATGATACCGAACGCACCCGGCAATAGACAGGCCGGGTGCGGCGGACGGCGTGCTAGAGTCTCGGCCGTGATCCGCGACGACATTCCCACCCCCGCCCTTCTCCTCGACCTCGACCGCTTCGACCGGAACCTCCGTGCCGCGGCCGCGCACGTGTCGGCCGCGGGCAAGCAGTTCCGCCCGCACGCGAAGACCCACAAGTGCCCGGAGATCGCGCGGCGCCAGGTCGCGGCCGGTGCGACGGGCGTCGTCTGCGCCAAGCTCGCGGAGGCGGAGGTGATGGCGGCCTCCGGGATCCCCGGCCTCCTGATCTCCACCGAGGTCGTCGGCGACGAGAAGGTCGGCCGGCTGATGCGCCTCCTCGACCACGACCCAGGCGTGCTCGTCGTGGTCGACCACCCGGACAACGTGCGGGACCTCGCGCACGCGGCCCGCGCCGCCGGGCACGTGCTCGGCGTCCTGGTCGACGTCGACGTCGGCGGCCGCCGGACCGGCACCGGGCCGGGCGAGCCCGCGCTGGCGCTCGCCCGCGCCGTGGCGGCGGCCCCGTCGCTCAGGTTCCGCGGCCTCCAGGGCTACGCCGGGCAGTGCGCGCACATCGTCGGCTGGGCGGCCAGGCGCGAGGCGGCGGTCAAGGCGATGACGCCGCTCATCGAGACGCGGCGGCTCCTCGAGGCGCGGGGGATTCCGGTCGAGATCGTCAGCGGCGGCTCCACCGGCACCTACGACATCGACTCCGACCTCGCGGGGCTCACGGAGCTCCAGTGCGGGTCGTACTGCGTGATGGATCTCGACTACCTTCGGATCGGCGGCCGGACCGGCGACCGGCTCACCGACTTCGAGATGGCGCTGACCGTGCTCGCCACCGTCGTGAGCGTGCCGGCACCGGACCTCGCCATCGTAGACGCCGGTCTGAAGGCATTCGCCACGGACCGCCCCTTCGGGCCAGAGCCGGTGGAGCGGCCGAGCGTGGTCTACGAGTTCGCCGGGGACGAACACGGGCGCCTGCTGAGCCGGGACCCGCGCGGCAGCGTTCGGCTCGGCGAGCGGGTCGAGTTCTTCCCGCCGCACTGCGATCCGACGATGAACCTGTACGACCGCGTGTACGCGATGCGGGGCGCGCGCGTCGAGGCCGTGTGGGACATCGCCGCACGCGGCAAGTCACAGTAGGGCGGGCGCGCCCTCCCAGAGGCTCCAGAAGAGCGCCTGGAGCGCCGTCGCGTCCGGGACCCGGAACATCGCCGCGCGGGCCTGGCCGGCTACCGGAAGCCCGTCCGCGTACCACGCCAAGTGCCTGCGGAGCTGCAGCAGCGCCGAGCGCTCGGGCAGGAGCGCCATGATCAGCTGGCAATGGCGGCGGATCGCCCGCGCGCGCTCCGCCCGCGCCGGCGGCGCCGGTAGAAAGACCCACGGCGCGCCCAGCGCGCCCCGACCCACCATCACGCCCGCGCACCCTGTGGCCCGCCGCATCGCCTCCGCGTCGGCGCGCGAGCGCACGTCGCCGTTGCCGGTCACCGGGAGCCTGACCGCGTCCACGACCGAGGCGATAGTCTCCCACGGCGCCCGCCCGGTGAACTGCTGAGCGCGCGTCCGCGGGTGGACGGTGATCCCGCCGACGCCCTCGCCCTCTGCCACCCGCGCGATCTCGACCGCGTTCACCGACCGGTCGTCCCAGCCCCCTCGGATCTTGATCGTCAGCGGCACCCGGATCGCCCTGCGCATGACGCGGAAGATCACGGCGGCGCCGGCCGGGTCGCGCATGAGCGCCGCCCCCTGGCCCTTGGCCACGATCTTCGGGACCGGACAGCCCATGTTCAGGTCGATCGCGTCGGCGCCCTCGGCCTCGAGTCGGCGCGCGGCCTCGGCGAGGACGTCGGGCTCCGATCCCAGGAGCTGCATCGTGATCGGGCGCTCCTCGGGCAGGAAGCGCGCGATCTCCCGGGTGCGGCTGTTGTCATGGACGAGCGCGCGGGCGTCGATCTCCTCGCTGGTGACGGGATCGCTGCCGCACTCGCGCGCGAGCAGCCGGAACGGCGCGTTGGTGACGCCGGCCATGGGGGCGAGGCGCATCATCGTGGCTCCAAGTATACCGGCTCGCTTCCCCCGCAGGGCGTCGCCCTCCCAGGGCGCGCCGCCGGCGGCAGGCGCCCCTCAGCCGGCGAGCGCCTCGTCCAGCGTGCGCGCTGACCAGGGGGCGTCGGGGAACGTGATCGGCCGCACGGCGGGGAGCGTCACGCCGGCGTCGCGGTAGGCCTGCACGTAGGCGCGCGCGGTCTTTGGCGGGCCGATGCCGCCGAGCGCCCCGGCTAGGCGCTCAGGGACGACGCGGTCGCGATCGAACTTCCCCACGTCCTCGCCGAAGCCGCTCTCCTCGAGCATCGCCCGGTAGAACGGGAGCGCCAGGTAGCGGACCAGCTCCTCGCGGAACGCACGCAGCGCCCCCGCCGGGTCGTCCGTGATCGCCAGCGGCACGGCGGCCACGATCTCGAAGCCCTCGAGCGTCTTCCCCGCCCGGCGCCGCCCCCGCTCGAGCGCCGGCAGGGCCGTCTCCCGTATGTAGCGCGGCGTGCAGAGCCACAACACCACGCCATCGGCGACCTCGCCCGCGAGCTCGAGCATCTTCGGCGAGAGGCCGGCCAGCAGGATCGGCGGCGCCGGGGGGAGGTCGGGCAGGGTCATGCTCCACTCGACCCGGTAGTGCCGCCCGACGAACCGCGCCCCCCGTCCGAGCGCCCCGCGAAGGACCGCGACGTACTCCCGCATGACGGAGAGGGGCTCCGCCAGCCGCAGGCCGAGCATCCCCTCCATCGCCGCGCGGTGGCTGACGCCGAGCCCGAGGCGGAAACGGCCGCCCGAGAGCTCCGAGAGCGTCAGCGCGGCCTGGGCCACCGCCGTCGGGTGACGCGGGTAGATCGGGACCACACCGTTGCCGAGGCCGACGCGGCTGGTGGCCGAGGCGTACGTGGCCAGCACGAGGAAGGAGTCGCGGCCGGTGCCGTGGGTGACCCAGACGCTCTCGTAGCCGAGCCCCTCCGCGCGCCGGGCGAGCCCGACCGCCACCCCGAGATCACCGCCGGGGCTCAGGTAGGCCGCCGTGCGCGCCGGCGGGGTCACGAGAGGATGGAGACCTCCATGCAGTCCCCGCCGACATCGTATTCGCGCGTCCGGTAGCGCCCGCTCCCGCGCACGTGGTCGAGGTAGGGCATGACCTCGCGGCGGAACATCCCGGTGTTGTCGGCGACCACGACGGCACCCCGGACGAGCCTCGGCTCGAGCGAGCGGAGGTAATCGAGGTACTCCTCCTTGGCGGCGTCGATCAGCGCGAAGTCGAAGCGCGAGCGCAGGAGCGGGAGGACGCGGAGCGCGTCGCCGACGGTCACGCTCACGCGCTTGCCCAGGCCGGCGGCCTCGGCGTTCCGCCGCACGAGCTCGCCGAGGAACTCGCTCGCCTCGATGCAGACGAGCCGGCCCCCCGCCGGGAGGCTCGCGCCGATCAACACCGCGGAGTAGCCGAAGAGTGAGCCGATCTCGATCGCCCGCTTGGGCCGGTGGCGCTCGATCAGACGGCGGATCAGCCGGCCCTTGTCCCGGCCGATGGCGGGGAGCCGCCACCACTTGAGCGCGGTGTCCATCACCCGGAGCATCCGCCGCGGCGTCTTGTTCATTCGGCCGTCGCGGGGAGCCGGTGGGCGATCCCGTCGGGGACGGGATAGCGCCGGGTGTACGGCCCGGCCTTGACGACCTGGCCGGGGAGCGCGCGGCCGACGATCCCCTCGACGCGCCTGGAGACGGCGAGCAGGCGGTCGAGGTCGATGCCGGTCTCGACCTCCATGGCGTGGAGGCAGTGGACGAGGTCCTCGGTGCAGACGTTGCCGGAGGCGCCGGGCGCGAAGGGGCAGCCCCCGAGGCCGCCGATCGAGGCGTCGAAGTGCGTCACCCCGTGCGCCATGGCGGCGAGGACGTTCGGGATCGCCATCGCGCGCGTGTCGTGGGTGTGGAGCCCCCATTCGAGGGTCGGGAACTTCGGCGCCAGGTGCTCGAGTACCCGTGTGACCTGCAGTGGATTCGCGACCCCGGTCGTGTCGGCCAGCCCGATTCCGCGGGCGCCCATGTCGGCGAGCCGCGCCACGATCCGCTCGACCTGGCTCACCGGGACCGCGCCTTCGAACGGGCAGCCGAAGGCCGTCGAGATCCCCGCCACCACGCGGACGCCCGCCCGCTCGGCCACCCGCATGACCGCGTGCAGCCGGTCGAGGGACTCGGCGATCGTCATGTTGACGTTGGCGAGGTTGTGGCTCTCGCTCGCCGAGACGACCGTGTGGATCTCGTCGACGCCCGCGTCGACGGCCCGCACCGCGCCCGTGTCGTTTGGGACGAGGGCGGCGTAGACGGTGCCGGGCCGGCGGGCGATCCGCGCCATCACCGCCTCGGCGTCCCGGAGGGCGGGCACCACCTTCGGGTGGACGAACGAGGTCACCTCGATCAGGGGCAGGCCCGCCTCGGCCAGCCCGTTCACCACCTCGACCTTCAGATCGGTCGGGATGAAGTCGGGCTCGATCTGGAACCCGTCACGGGTCCCGACCTCGCAGATCGTGACGCGACTCGGCAACTTCATCGGAGCAGCCTCCAAGGCGATCTCGGCGCCACTCTACCACGGCGGCCGGGCGTGAACCCGCCGGCGGACCGCCGCCATCCAAAGGGCGAGGAGGAGCGACGAATGGCACCCAACATCGGTATCCCGGATGCGCCTCGCGCGTCCGTTGTGACGATCCTGAACGACGTGCTCTCAGACGAGTACCTGCTCTACACCAAGACGCGGAACTACCACTGGAACGTGACCGGCCCGCAGTTCAACGACCTGCACACGTTCTTCGAGGCGCAGTACGAGGAGCTGGACGGCGTCGTCGACGACGTCGCCGAGCGGGCGCGGACGCTGGGCGGCCGGGCCCGGGGCACGCTTGCCGAGTTCACGCATCACGCGCGGCTCAAGGAGCAACCTGGCACGATCCCCGACGCGACGGGCATGGTGGCGGACCTGCTCGCCGACCACGAGGCGGTCATCCGCCAGCTCCGCGACGACCTCGCCGTCGCGGTCGATCGGCACCATGACGTCGGCACGAGCGACTTCCTGACCGGGCTGCTGGAGCGCCACGAGAAGATGGCGTGGATGCTCCGGTCCTTCCTCTCTGCGACGTAGGCCGGGTCCGCCCCCGCGGGGCGGGCTCGCGCGGCCCGTCCCCGCGCTGTAGTATCCTGCCCCGGATGCTGGCTGACGGGCGCGGACTCGGCGTCACGACGACCGACCGCGGGGCGCTCGATCTCTACGACCTCGGCGCGCGTGGGTTGCTCGCGTGGGACGCGGGCGCGCTCGAGCGCTTCCGCGCCGCCGCCGCGCGCGACGAGCGGCTCGCGCTGGCCCGCGCCGGGGCGGCCGTCTGCTTGTTCCTCGACGAGCGGTTCCAGGAGGCGCGCGCCGAGGCGGCGGGCGCGCGTCTGGCCGCCGAGGCCCAGTCGGCGCGCGAGCGCGGCCACGTGGAGGCGGTCGCGCTGCTCACCGGCGGCAAGACGACGGAGGCCGAGGCGGCGATGCGCGCGCACCTCGCGGCCTACCCGCGCGACCTCGTGATCCTCCAGCGGCTCTACTTCATCCTCTTCTGGCAGGGGCGCTTCGCGGAGCTGCTGGCCCTCACCGGGGACCTGGCGGCCGCGAACGCGGACGATTCGTTCATGCTCGGCCTCCACGCGTTTGCCCTCGAGGAAGGAGGCCGGCGCGCCGAGGCCCTCCGCGCCGCCGAGGCCGCCCTCGCGCGGGACGCCCGGGACGCGTGGGCCGTGCACGCGTTCGCGCACGCGCTCTACGAGACGGGCCGGAGCGAGGAGGGGCTCGCCGCGCTCCCGGCCCGGGTTGAGCCCTGCGTCCAGCTCGGCTGGTTTCGCGACCACCTGCTGTGGCACCTCGCTCTGATGCACCTCGCCTGCGGCGGCTACGACCGGGCCCGCGCGCTCGCGCGCGAGGTATTCGAGCTGGCGCCCTCGTCGATCGCGGGCGACCTGCACGACTCGATCTCGCTCCTCTGGCGCTTCGAGCTCTACGGCCGCCCGCAGGGCGGCGCCTGGGCGCCGTTCGCGGCGATCGCCCGCGAGCGCGTGAGGCGCCCGGGCCTCCTCTACCACGCGGCACACCTCGCGATGGCGCTCGCGATGGCGGGGGACTGGGCGACCGCGGGCGAGCAGCTCGGCCTCCTCCGGGAGCGCGCCGCCAAGGATCGCTCTGACCTCGTCGCGGGCGTGGCCATCCCGCTCATCGAGGGGCTCCACGCGTTCGCGGGCGGCGACTATGCGCGGGTGATCGAGCGGATCGAGTCGCTCTCGCCGCGGATCGTCGAGCTCGGTGGGAGCCGCGCGCAGCGGGACGTCTTCCACGACACCCTGCTCGAGGCGTGCTTCCGCGCCGGCGACCTCGAGCGGGGGACGCGGCTCCTCGCCGCGCGGCTCGAGATGCGCGCCGAGCACTTCTGGCTCCACCGCGCCCGGCGCACCCGGTAGCGACGAACGGCCGCTCGCGCCCCAGGGCGCGGGTCAACGGGCAGCCGCGCGGCCCGGCCGGCCCCGGGGGCGGACTTAGTAGGAGCGGGGCAGGCCGAGCACGTGCTCGCCCACGTAGGCGAGCACGAGGTTCTGGCTGATGGGCGCGGTCTTGTAGAGCCGCGCCTCCCGGAACTTCCGCTCGACGTCGTACTCCTCGGCGTAGCCGTAGCCGCCGTGGCAGTCGATGCACGCGTTCCCGGCCTCCCACGCCGCCTCCGCCGCCAGGTACTTCGCGATGTTGGCCTCGGGCCCGCAGGGCTCGCTCGCGTCGAAGAGCGCGGCGGCCTTGTTGCGCATCAGCTCCGCCGCCTCCACCGCCATGTGGGCCCGGGCGATCGCGAACTGCACCCCCTGGTTGGCGCCGATGGGCCGGCCGAAGACCACGCGCTGGTTCGAGTAGCCGACCGCCTTCTCGACGAACCATTTTCCGTCGCCGATCGAGTCGGAGGCGACGAGGATCCGCTCGGCGTTCATGCCGTCGAGGATATAGCTGAACCCCTTGCCCTCCTCGCCGATCAGGCCGGCGGCGGGGACCTCCATGTTGTCGAAGAAGAGGGCGTTGGTGGAGTGGTTCATCATCACGCGGAGCGGCCGCACCTCGAGCCCGCGGGCCTGCCGGATGTCGACGAGGAAGACGGAGAGCCCGTCGGTCTTCCGGGCGACGTCGGCGAGCGGCGTCGTGCGGGCGAGCAGCAGCATGAGGTCGGACTGGAGGACGCGGGAGATGAAGATCTTCTGCCCGTTCACCACGTAGCGATCGCCGCGCCGGACCGCCGTCGTCTGGAGCTTGGTGGTGTCCGAACCCGCGTTCGGCTCGGTCACCGCGAAGGCCTGCAGCCGGAGCTCGCCGCCGGCGATCTTCGGGAGGTACGCCTGCTTCTGCGCCTCGCTCCCGTGACGCAGGAGCGTGCCCATGATGTACATCTGGGCGTGGCACGCGCCGGCGTTGCCCCCCGAGCGGTTGATCTCCTCCAGGATGAGCGCCGCCTCGAGGAGGCCAAGGCCGGCGCCGCCGTACTCCGGCGGGATCAACGCCGCCAGGTAGCCGGCGCGGGTCAGCTCGTCCACGAAGGCCTCCGGGTACTCGCGTTTCTGGTCGAGCTCGCGCCAGTACTCGCCGGGATAGCGCGCGCAGACCCCCGCGACGCCGGCCTTGAGCGCCCGCTGCTCGGCGGTGAGCGAGAGGTTCAGCGTCGTCATCGTCCGGTGAAGCGGGGGGGTCGCTTCTCGTTGAACGCGCGCACGCCCTCGAGCCGGTCCTCGGTCACGACGGTCGCGTTGTAGGCCTCGATCGCCAGGACCATGGCGGTCTCGAGGTCGGTCTCGGTGCCGTACGCGATCGCCTTCTTCGCCTGGCGGACGGCGATCGGGCCGTTGCCCGCGATCGTCGCGGCGATCTCCGTCGCGGTCGCCCGGGCCTGGCCCGCGGCGACCACGTGGTTGACGAGGCCCGCCTCCCGCGCCGCGTCCGCCGCAAGCCGGCGGCCGGTAAAGATCAGCTCCTTCGCCAGGGGGGCGCCCACCATGCGCGGCAGGAGCTGGGTGCCGCCGATGCCGGGGAAGATTCCGAGCGTCGTCTCCGGCAGGCCGAACACCGCGGTGGCGCCGGCGACGATGAAGTCGGCGAGGAGCGCCAGCTCGCAGCCGCCGCCGAGGGCCGCGCCCTCCACCGCGGCGATCACCGGGATCGGGCAGCGGAGGATCCGGAGGGCGGCCTGCTCGAAGACCACGTGCTGGGCGCGCCACGCCTCGTCGGTCATGCCATCGCGCTCCTTCAGATCGGCCCCCGCGCAGAACGCCTTGTCGCCCGCGCCGGTCAGCACCACGACGCGTGCGTCGGCATCGCGCGCCAGCCTCTCGAAGCAGGCGAGCAGGTCTTCGCCGAGCGCCGTGTTCAGCGCGTTCCGCCGCTCGGGCCGGTCGATCGTCACCGTGACGACGTGACCGTCGGCGGAGCGCGCGACGAGAAGGTGCCGGTAGGTCACGCGCAGAGGATATCATTCCCGGCTTCAGCCGAACCAACGGAGGCCGCCCGGGCCGTAATGGATCCTCCGGGTCCGATTCGGGTCGCGACCGCGGCTTGACTTGGCCGGCCCAACCGCGTAGAAGTATACGGGCGCCGCTTCAGGGGTTCAGGCCCCTAGTTGTCCGCCCCAACGGGCGGTGATCTACCGGCGAAGGAGGTCGACCATGCCGGCGGTCACCGAGTCAGCTCCGCAGCACACCTCTCCCCCGCCCGCCCCGACGAACGGCGCGTGGGTCAGCGCGACCTTGCCGTCGGGCGAGACCGGCTCCCAGCCCGCCCGGCGCCGCAGTCGGGCGGACTTCGTGCGGCGGTCCTACCTGTCCCGGCTTCACGTCCACCTCGTGCTGCTGCTCCTGGTCGGCTTCGTCCCCACGGCCGGACTGCTGCTCCGGACGACTCTGGCGCAGCGCCGCCACGCCGCCTCGCTCGCCCAGGAGGACACGGTGCGCTGGGCGCGCGCCCTCGCCGCCGAGCACGAACGGTCGATCGAGATGGCGCGGCAGCTCCTGACGATGCTCGCCCAGCTCCCCGACGTTCGGCAGCAGCGGCCCGACCGGTGCAACGCGCTCGTCGGCGATCTTCTGCGGCGGTACTCGCGCTACGCTAACCTCGGCGCCGTCACGCTGAACGGGAGCGTCTTCTGCAGCGCGGCGCCGCCGGGAGAGCCGATCGAGCTCGGCGGACGCGCCCACTTCTGGCGCGCCCTGGAGAACAGCGGCTTCGAGGTCGGCGAGTACCGGGTCGACCGCGTGACAGGCCGGACCACGGTCAACGTCAGCTACCCCCTCGGCGACGACGCGGGGACCGTGCAGGGGGCCGTCTTCGCGGCGGTCGACCTGACGGGGCTCGCGCGGCTCGCCGCGCTCGCCCGGTTACCCGAGGGCTCGACGGTCACGATCAGCGACCGCCAGGGCCGCGTCCGGGTCCGCTTCCCCGATCCCGCCAAATGGGTCGGACCCGTCGCCTGGGGCCCGGCCGTCGTCGACCGGATGGTGGCTCTGGGCGAGGGCTCGGCCGAGACCGCCGGACCCGACGGCATCGATCGGTTCGTCGGCTTCACTCCCCTGCCCAGCACGGACGGAAGCGAAGGCGCCTATCTAGCCGTCGCCATTCCCCGCGAGGCGGCGCTGGCCGCGCCCGACGCGGCGCTCGCCCCGACCCTCCTGGGGCTCGGGCTCATCGCCGCGCTGGCCCTGGCGGCGGCGCGCGTGATCGGAAACCGCATTATCCCGCGTCACGTGGGAGGCCTCGGCGGAGCGCCCGGCCCGCTCGCCGCGGGGGCGGCCGGCGTGGCCTTGGCGCCGGCCAGGAACGGCTTCCCGTCCGAGGGCGTACCCGAGGCCGTCGAGACCCCCCGGCAGTCCGCCGGGCCGGCGCGGGGGACGCCCGCGCCGCATCCCGAGCGACCGCGGGCCGGAGAACGCCGACGGAATCCCCGCGATCCGGTTTCCTGGCCCGTCCGCGTGTGGCTCCACGCAGGCGGGGCGGCGGTCGGCCGTGCGGTGGACGCGAGCCTCAAGGGGATGCGCGTCGTCGTCGCGGGCCCCGCGCGGGCCGACCTGCTCGAGCTCGGGGGCTGCTACCGGGTCGAGGTCCTCCTCCCGGGGATGAAGAGTGGGGTGATCCGCGTCGGAGAGCTCCGGCACGTCGGCGATCGGACGATCGGGCTCTCGGTCGAAGAAGAGCTGCCGCGCGCCGCGATCGCGCACGAGGGGGGGGCGAGGGGCCTCCTCGCCCGCGTCGTCGGCGACCGGCGACGGGGAGCCGCCTAAGGTAAAACGTGACCGCCGCTCGCTCGAGGGGTGAATGAAGAAAATCCTCTCAGTCCTGCCGCTCGTCGCGCGGCTCGCCTCGCTCCCCGTGGCCGGACAGCAGACCAACCCGGTGCGCACATACCAGACCGACCCGAGCACGGGGGCGCCCGTCCTGGACGCCAACGGGAACCCCATTCCGACGACCTGTACGCCCAATTTCGTCGTCGGAGCCCTTGACACGAACTCCGCCGCTCCGACGTTCGAGATCGCGAGCCAGGACGGAGTGGGAGACCCGCCTCCCAATAACGGGCTGCTCCTCGTCGGCCCCTCGATGAGCCTCAACCTGCCGTCTGATCCGAGCCAGCCAGCGTCGGCCCCACGATCGCCCTCTAAACTGGTGGCCGGCTCGGCGCGGGCTGGGGACGGCCCGCGGTAAGATAGATCGTGTTGGAGGATTGCCATGCCACGATCCGCGGTTGTCTGCACGGCCCTGCTCGGGGCGCTGGTCGTCACCGCGACGCCCGCCGCCGCCGCCGACGCGTCGAAGGTGAAGGCCGCGACCAAGCAGGTCGACGAGGGCGCGCACAAGATCGGTACCGGCAAGATCGGCCCGGGCATTGAGGAGACGGCGAAAGGGATCGGTCACACGATCGTCGAGGGCAGCAAGTTCACGGGCGAGAAGCTCAAGGAATCGGGAAAGGCGGCCGAGCCCCCGGCCAAGGGCGCGTGGGCCAACTTCAAGGCGGGCGCCGCCGGCCTCGGCCACAGCGTGAAGAGCTTCTTCTCGAAGCTCGCCGGGAACTAGCCCGCAAAGCCGAGCACCGCGTCGATCACGGCGGCCGGCCGCTCTTCCGGGATGAAGTGGCCGCACTCGGGGACGGCGCGCCCCTCCACACGCTCGCAGCGCGCCCTCCAGACGGCCAGCATGTCGGTGCTCTGCGCGGTGCGGCTGGCGCCCCAGAGCACGAGGGTCGGCACGGTGACCTTTCGGTGGCGGTCGGCGACGTCCTGCTCGAGATCCACCGTCCCGCCCGCCCGATAGTCCTCGAAGGCCGCGCGCATCGCGCCGGGCTGACGGAAGCAGCGCAGGTATTCCTGGACCGCCTCCTCCTCGATCGCCGCCGGGTTGTGGCTCCAGGTCCGGTAGCACCAGCGCAGGTAGACCTCCTCACGTCCGGCCGTGAGGGCTTCGGGGAGGTCCGGGACCAGGTGGAAGAACCAGTGCCAGACCCGCCGCGCACTCGCCTGGTCGAGGCGGTCGAAGACGTCGAACGTGGGGGCGATATCGAGGAGCACGAGGCGCGTGAGGAGCGCCGGGTGGTCGAGCGCGAAGCGATGTCCGACGCGCGCGCCACGGTCATGGCCGACGAAGACGACCGGCGTCAGGCCGAGCGCCTCGATCACCTGCGCGAGGTCGGCCGCCATCCGGCGCTTGTCGTAGCCGCCGGGCGGGCGGTCGGAATCGCCGTAGCCGCGCAGGTCGGGAGCGAGGACGGTGAAGCGCTCGGCGAGCGCCGGCATCACCTTTCGCCACATGTGGCCGGTCTGGGGAAAGCCGTGGAGCAGCACCATGCCGGGCCCCGCGCCCAGGCGCCGGTAGTGGATGCGCACACCGCCCTCGACCGTCACCACGTTCCGCGTCACGGGCCGAAGTGTATACTGCTGCCGATCCCGGTCAAGGACGGAGCGACGATCCGATGAAAGCCATGCTCGCCACCCGCTGGGGCGACCCGACGGAGCTCGAATACGCCGACGTGCCCCCGCCCACGCCCGCCCCCGGCGACGTGCTGATCGACGTGAAGGCCATCGGCTGCAACTTCCCGGACATCCTGATCGTGCAGGGCAAGTACCAGAAGAAGCCGCCGCTGCCGTTCAGCCCGGGCGTGGAGGTGGCCGGGGTCGTGCGCGCCTGCGGGCCGAACGCCCGGCGCTTCGCGCCCGGCGACCGGGTGTTCGCGCTCATGGGGTGGGGCGGGTACGCGGAGGCCGTCGCCGTGCCCGAGCGCCGCGTCTACCGGCTGCCGGCCGCGCTCGGCTTCGACGACGGTGCGGCGTTCGGCCTCGTGTACCAGACCTCCTGGTGCGCCCTCGTGCATCGCGCCGGGCTCCGGGCCGGCGAGTGGCTCCTCGTGCACGGCGCCGCTGGCGGTGTCGGGCTCGCCGCCGTGCAGATCGGCCACGCGCTGGGCGCGCGCGTCATCGCGACGGCGGGCACCGCCGAGAAGCTCGACGTGGCCCGCCAGGCTGGCGCCGACGTACTCGTCAACTACCGCACCGAGGATTGGGTCGCGCGCGTGAAGGAGGTGACCGGGGGCGGTGCCGACGTCATCTACGACCCCGTCGGAGGCGACGTCTTCGACGGCTCGAGCAAGTGCATCGCCTTCGAGGGCCGGTTGCTCGTGATCGGCTTCGCCGGCGGCCGAATCCCGGAGATCGCCGCGAACCGGATCTTGCTGAAGAACATCAGCGTCGTTGGCGTGCACTGGGGCCTCTATCAAGAGCGCGGCTCGCCGCTCGTGGACCGGTGGATGGCGGACCTCCTGGCCCTGGTCGAGCGCGGCATGCTCCGTCCCGTCGTCTGGAAGACGTTTCCGCTCGCGCAGGCCGCGCAGGCCCTCGCCGCCATCGCTGCGCGCGAGAGCTACGGTAAGGTCATCCTCCACCCGTGAGGGAGCTGGCGGGCAGGGTGGCCGTCGTCACCGGCGCGGCGAGCGGTATCGGGCGCGCCCTCGCCCGCGCGCTCGCGCAGGCCGGGATGCGGATCGTGGCCGCCGACGTGGACGAGGCGGGCCTTGCCCAGACGATCGACGGGCTCGACGGAGTCGCCGTGCGCACGGACGTGAGCGAACGCCGGGAGGTCCTGGCCCTGGCCGACCGGGCCTGGGCCGCCTACGGCGCCGTGCACGTGGTCTGCAACAACGCCGGCGTCGCGCTGTGGGGCGGGCTCGAGGCGGCCACGCACCGCGACTGGCGCTGGGTCCTCGGCGTCAACCTCTGGGGCGTGATCCACGGGGTCGAGGCCTTCGTGCCGCGGATGATCGCCCAGCAGAGCGAGGGGCACGTCGTCAACACGGCCTCGATGGCGGGGCTCATCGCGAGCCAGGGGCTCGGCGTCTACAACACGTCCAAGTACGCGGTGGTCGGGCTCTCCGAGACCCTGGTGAAGGATCTGCGCCCGTACGGGATCGGCGTCTCGGTCCTCTGCCCGATGGGCGTCGCCACCCGCATCCGCGACAGCGAGCGCGGCCGGCCGCCCGCGCTCCGGAACGAGGGCGCGGCCGCGGCGGCGCCGGTCGAGCTGATCGGCCGCACGCTCTCGCCCGAGCCCGTCGCCGCCATGGTCGTCGACGCGATCCGACGGAACCGCTTCTACATCATCCCGCACGAGGAGAGTCTCGAGGCGATTCGGCGACGCTTCCAGCGAATCGAGGAGGCGATCCGCGACCGCGAGCCGGCGTGACCGGGCCCGCGCGCCTCGCCGGCCCTACACGAGCAAGACGCGCGTGCGGCGCACCTCGATCCCCTCCGCCGGGCCGTCCGCTCCGACCGGGAAGATGACCAGGCGGAGGCCCCGACGGCCCGTCACGAGCACGCGCTCCGCGCCCCCCGGGCGGATGAACCAGGCCGCGGCGCCGGGCGCGAGGCGGCGGCTCACCCACAGAGCGACGAGGCCGCTCACGGGACGGAACCGGCGGCGGACGAAGGGCACGCACGCCGCGCCGGCGGCGGCCGCGAGGGCCAGCAGCGCGTGGAGCCGCGGCCCGGCGCCCGGCCCCCAGGCCTGCACGGCCGCCCAGGTCACGCCGAAGCCCCCGACCGCATCCGCCGCGCGCAGCCAGCGGGCGAGCCGACTCCAGCGGACGACACGCGCAGGAAGCGTGCGGAGCGGCGTCGTCATCCCAGCGGGACGCGGGTGCGCGGGGGGCCGGTCGGCCCTCGGCGCGGCCGCAGCGCGATGCACGTCCCGCGAGCGCCGAGCGTCAAGGCCGGCTCACGACCGGCGGCCGCGCTGCGGCGGTCGCGCCAGACTCAGGAGGGCAGAACCGCAATCGCCTCGATCTCGATCAGCATGCCCTCGATCGCGAAGCGACTGATCTCGATCAGCGTGCTGGCAGGCTTGTTGGCCCTGAAGTATTCCTTCCGCACCTCGTTGACCCGGGGCCGGTCGTCGCGGTTAGCGAGGTAGACGGTCACCTTGACGACGTCGTCGAGCGTCGCGCCGGCGGCCCCGAGCGCCGTCTTCATGTTCTCGAGCACCTGACGCGTCTGGGCCACGACGTCGTTGGCGCCGACGAGACGGCCGCGGGCATCGAACGCGCCTTGGCCCGACACGTAGACCGTTCGGCCGGCCACCACCGCGTCGGAGTAGTGGCTGATCGGCTCCGAGAGCCCTTGAGCCCGGACGAGCGTGTGCATGAGTCGTCCTCCTCGAGCCCGCGGGCGGCTCTCGGCGCTGTGACGATATACTCCAGAGGCGCCGGTCGTCAAACCGAACGGCCGCGTCCTGCGCAGGGTCCTCGCCGCCCGGGTCACGTCCCCGTCGCTCGCGCCCTTTTTTCCGACGAGACCTCGGTCACGCCCGACGTGACCATGCGGCCGCCGGGACCGGCACCGACGCGGTCGCGCGCCGCGAGGGCGTGTCGACGGCGCCGACGCGGTTGACCCGCGCCCTCTCAGCGACCCCCCGCCCGATGGCAGATGTAGAGCACGTGGGGGTACGGCAGGAAGTCCACCATCAGGTGCCGGTGGACTCGGAAGCCCACGCGCTCGAGGAGGGCCTCGAGCTCGTCGGCGGGCCAGTAGCGGACCGGCGTCCACGGGTCCATCAGGCGGTCGAGCGTCCAGGTGAACCAGCGCTTCCAGGCCGGACGGGTATCGACGTCCTTGATCAGGAGCGGCGCCCCAGGGGCGAGGCAGCCATGGAGCCGCCGGAGGAGTGGCTCGACGCTCGCGGCCGGCACGTGGTGCACGATGTCGAGCATGTAGGCGGCACCGTACTCGCCGCTCCCGCCGACGTCGCGCGCGTCGCCCTGGCGGTACGCCACGTTGGCGATCGCCAGGCGCGCGGCCGCATGACGGGCCATCGCGATGCGCCGGCCGTTCAGGTCGAGGCCGCGGACGAAGCGGCCGGGGGCGATCGAGGCGTAGTAGAGCGAGAAGAGTCCGAAGCCGCAGCCGAGGTCCAGCACCTCGCCCGACGGCGGCAGATACTGGCCGATCTCGTCGAGGAAGCGCTGGCGCAGGATGCCGAAGCGGAGCCAGCAGTAGGCCCGCACCACCGGGTCGTCGTAGGCCCGGATGATCCTAAAGATCTGCTCGCTTCGCATAGACCCGGTATTCGGGGCCCTCCCGGTCGAGGCGATAGGTGGCCGCGATCCAGGTGGCCAGCGCGGGGAAGCAGGCGATCCGCGCGTAGTCCCCCGACGGCCAGCCGCGCTCGAGGACCACGATGAACTTTGGCGGCGCGGCCTCGAGCTCGCGCAGGAACTCGGCGCGGAGGCGCCGGACGACCGGCCGGTCCTCGTCGTGGAAGACCGGGAAGTCGTAGATGAAGCGCGTCGGCTGGCGCACGCCGAGCCTGAGGAGCGCGTGGACGCCCCCCTCGCCCGTGTCGAGCACCTGGACTGTGTCCTCCGGCCCGACGCGACCCCGCAGGTCGGCCACGATGCGGTCCACGCGCTGGGCTTTCGCCGTGATCCACGCCGGCCGGAGTTCCTGAACGCCTTTGACGTAGAGCTGGAGGCCGAGGAGCGCGGAGGCCAGGAGCGCCGTCCCCCGCACCGCGCGGGCGGGGGCCGCCATGGCGAAGCCGGCGCCGAGGCAAGCGAACGTGGCCAGCGGATAGACCTGGTACTCCCAGCCCTTGCCCTGCGCCAGGAAGTGCACGACGCCATAGGCCAGGCCCGCGAGCACGAGCGCCCGCCGCGTGTCCCAGCGCCGAGTGGCGCCGGCGGCCAGGACGAGCACGGCGAAGAGAGCCCAGACGCGCCAGCCGAACGGCCACCAGCCGAGCGCGGTCCACGGCCAAACGCGCGCCAGCCGCGAGTAGACCGGGAGGTCGTACTCGACGAAGATCTCGACGAAGGCCCGGAGCCCGCCGGTCCAGGCGAGCCAGGCGAGGCACCCGAGCGGCGCCGCGGCGCCACCGGCCAGGACGGCGAGGGGTGGCGTCCACCAGACCCGGCCCTCGCGCGCCGCCGCGACGGCCGCCACCAGCGCGAGCACGATCAAGAAGATCAGGGCGGGGGGCTTCAGCGTGACCCCTGCCCCGCCGACGACCCCCGCCAGGATCAGGCGCCACCAGGTGGCCGGCGACGCCACCAGCTGCGCCCCTCCGATCAGGAACGCGCAGAGGAGGAAGTCGCGCTGGCCGGCGAGCCACACGCCACCCGCGAGATGGTAGAGGGCGACGAGCGCGGCGGCGACCGCCGCGGGGCCGACGCCGACCGGCCACGCGTAGAGCGCCACCACCCAGCAGGTGAGCGCCAGCCAGCCGAGGTCGAAGATCCGCCAGGCCAGGTCGCCCCCGCCGAGCGTCCGCAGCACGAGCAGGTGGATCAGGTAGGGGCCGGGCGCGTTCATGTCGAATAGGTCGCGGTACGGGACGGCGCCGTGCTGGATGCGCCAGGCGATGTAGTGCATGAGGGGGGCGTCGTGGATCAGCGGCCAGGTTCGCGACGACCAGGCGAGGCGGAAGGCGACCACCGCGAGCGCCGCCGCCAGGAGGCCCTGAGCCGCGGACGTCCCGGCCCTCATGCGTGATGTGTGCCGGCGCAAATGGGCCCCACGAATAGCATCCGATTGTTCGACGTGTCAAGCACGGCCGGGCAGCGCCACCCGCGGGCCGGCCCCGACGCCCCCGGTCCGACCGGGAAGACGACGTCTGGACCTGAACGCGCACGGACGCCGCGCGCGGCGACCGGTCGAGACCGGGCGGTCGGGGGTCAGGTCGAAGGGCGGCGAGATCCGCCGGGCGCCGACCCGACCGCCGCGCGCACCGCGACCGACGCGCGGGCGACCCAGACGCGCTTGCCCGCGGGCGCGGCGTTTGCGCGCCGCGCCGTCGCGCCGTAGACTGTGTCGCCGATGACGACCGGCAGCCTCGCCCTCGACGGCCTGCGCGTCCTGGACCTCACCTCCCAGCTCTCCGGGCCCTACTGCGCCATGCTGCTCGGCGACCTCGGCGCCGACGTGATCAAGCTCGAGCGGCCGGGCGTCGGCGACGACGCGCGCGCGGTCTCCCCGAAGATCAGCGGCGAGAGCGCGGCCTTCATGACCTACAACCGCAACAAGCGGAGCGTCACGCTCGACCTGAAGGCGGCGGCCGGCCGGACGATCGCGCTCGCGCTGGCGGCCCGGGTCGACGTCGTCCTGGAGAACTTCCGCCCGGGCGCGACGGCCCGCCTCGGGCTCGGCTACGACCACGTGCGCGCGATCAACCCGCGCGTCATCTACTGCTCGATCTCGGGATTCGGCCAGACCGGTCCCTATCGGGAGCGCGGCGGCTTCGACCGGATCGCCCAGGGCATGTCAGGGTTCATGTCGATCAGCGGCGATCTAGACGGCCCCCCCCTGCCGCTGCCGATCCCGATCGCCGACATTGGCACCGGCATGTTCGCCACGATCGGCATCCTGGCCGCCCTCGCCGCGCGGTCGCGCACCGGCCGGGGTCAGCACGTCGACACGTCGCTGCTGGAGACGCCGATCGCGTGGTCGATCTACGAGGCCTCCTCCTACTTCGCGACGGGCGAGGTCCCGGAGCGCCTGGGGCCCGGCCACCGTGCGAGCGCGCCCTACCAGGCCTTCCGGACGAAGGACTCCTGGATCAACCTCGGCGGCGGCTCGCCGGGCTTCTGGCCGAAGATCTGCGCGCTGCTCGGCGTCCCAGAGCTCGTCGACGACCCCCGGTTCCGGACGCCGGGCGACCGCGTCCGGCACCGGAAGGAGCTGGAGGCACTGCTCCAGCCGCGCTTTGAGAAGGAGACCACGGCGACCTGGCTCGACCGCTTCGAGGCGGAGGGCGTTCCGGCGGGGCCGATCCTCACCTACGATCAGGTCTTCGCCGACCCCCAGGTGGCGCATCGCGAGATGGCGGTGCCGGTTGACCATCCGGTGGCGGGGCGGACGCGGGTGCTCGGGATCCCGATCAAGCTCTCCGACACACCCGCCCGCATTCGGCGGCCGGCGCCGACCCTCGGCCAGCACACGGACGAGGTGCTCGGCGAGCTCGGCTACGACGCCGCGGCGATCGGGCGGCTCCGCGCCGAGCGCGTCATCTGAGCCCGCGGATCACCAGGACGCTATCAGGCACGGAGTCGATCGAGAGCGCCCGCTTGAGCGCGCGGACCGCGGCGAGGTCGCCCCGCTCGGGCTCGTCGGGCGTCCCGCTCAGACAGGCCGGCGCCGCCGGATGGATCTCGACCATGCGCCGGAAGAGGGCGCGCGCCTCGGCCGACCCCTGGCGCGTCTCTTCCTCGAGCGTCGCCAGCGTGTCGGCGAGTGCCGTGTCGCGCCGGGCCTCGTAGATGAGCGCGGCGAAGTCGTAGACGAGCACCTCCGACATCGCGAGGCCACGGGCGCGGAGGCGGCCGCCGCGCCAGAGGCTCCCCAGCCGCTCGGCGGCCGCGACCGCCTCGTCCCGCACCCTGATCAGGCGCGCGCGAATCTCCGTGAACTCGCACGCTGAGTCGAGCCGCTGCTGCTCGAGGTGCAGATCGCTCCGGAGCGCGGCGGCGAGCCCGTCGAGCGCGTCGAGCTCGCCGGTTGCGGGAGGAGGGTCGCCCGCGGGCCGGGCCGCGGATCCGGGTGGCGCCGCGAGAGTGAGCGCCGTCAGGAGCGCCGAGACGAGAAGGGTGGACCGGAAGCCGTGGCTCATCCCCGTTCCTCCGCGACGCTCTTAGAGCAAACATCGTACCTGTGTCGTAACCCATTGATCTGCCGAGCGGAGCCCGGTCCGGGCGTCAAAAAAGGTGTGTCGGCGGGACATCGCGGGACGGGCATCGTGACATGCCCGGGCAGGTCAGTGGCCGGCTCGAACTCCGCGCGCCACGACCTTCCGGGCCTGGCTGAGGTGGGGGGCGTCGACCATTCGCCCCTTGAAGCGGAACGCGTAGACGCCGCGGCGCTCGTGCTCCTCGAACGCGGCGATCAACTCCTGCGCCTCGGCGACGGCCTCCCGCGTCGGCGCGAAGGCCGCGTTGATCACGTCGATCTGGGTCGGGTGGACCGAGAGCTTGCCGGCGAAGCCCATCCACGCCGCCTCCTCGCATTCCCGGCGGAGCCCGTCCAGGTCGTCGATGTCCGTGTAGACGGTGTCGAGGGCCTCGACGCCAGCGGCGCTGGCGGCGATCGCACACATCATACGCGCGTAGCGCGGGATGTCCAGGTAGCGTCCGCCCGCGTCGCGCGTCCGCGGCAGGCCCATCGACGCGCCGAGGTCCTCGATGCCCCACGAGACCGCGGCGATCCGCGGGCTCGCCGCGGCCAACTCGGCGATGTTGAGGAGCCCCTCCGGCGTCTCGGTGGCGATCAGGAGGAGCCGCGTGGCGCCGTTCGGAATGCCCTGGTGCTCCTCGAGCCGGTCGAGGTGCTGGGCGACCTCGCGCACGTCGGCCGCGCGCCGGGGCTTCGGGACCACGTAGCCGTGGGGGCGGCCGGGCAGGGTCTCCTCGAGGTCGCCGCGGCCGAACCCAGAGACGAGCGGGTTCATGCGGACCCAGCGTTCGCGGCCCCCCAGGTCCCCACCCTCGAGCCAGGCGCGGACCGTCGCACGCGTCCTGACCTTCCGGTCAGCCGGCACCGAGTCCTCGAGGTCGTAGATGAGCCCGTCGGCGGGCAGCCCGAGCGCCTTGGCCATCATCTTCTCGTTGCCGCCGGGGACGAAGTGGAGCGACCGGCGCAGCCCCTCGGTCATCGCGCCTCGCGCTTCCGCATCATGGCGGCGCGGCGGGTCCGCACGACGAGCTCCCCGTGCTGGTTCCGCGCGCGGTGCTCGAACGTGACGATCCCCCACTGCGGGCGCGACTTCGACTCGCGCTTGTCGACCACCTCGGTCTCCGCGTAGAGCGTGTCGCCGTGGAACACCGGCTTCGGGAATTCGGTCTTCTCGAAGCCGAGGTTGCCGACGGTGGTGCCGAGCGTCGTCTCCCCCACCGAGAGCCCGACCGCGATCCCGAGCGTGAGCAGGCTGTTCACCAGCGGCTTGCCGAACTCCGCCTGCTGGGCGGCGTGGAAGTCGACGTGCAGGGGCTGCGGATTCATGGTCAGGCACGAGAAGAACACGTTGTCGGCCTCGGTGATCGTGCGGCCGGGCTGGTGGCGGAAGACCTGGCCGACGGTCAGCTCCTCGTAGTACTTCCCCGCCATCAGCGCGGGTCCCGACGCGCGTGCTTCCACACCGCCTCGTCGCGGAACTTCTCGTGGGCGCCCGGCGGCGAGAAGGTCCACGTGAGCCGGGCGGGCGCGGCCGAGGTGTTCACGAACCCGTGCGGGGCGCCCGCCGGCACGAAGATCGCGGTCTCGGGACCGATCTCGATCTCCTCGTCGCCGACGCGGGCGCGACCGCCGCCCGCGTAGAGGAAGAGGATCTCCTCGGCGTCGTCGTGGACGTGGACGGGGATCCGGCTGCCCGGATCGACCGCCTCGGTGCCCATCGCGAGGTGCGTGGCGCCCGCGGTGGCGGGCTCGATCAGCAGGCGGACGGTGCGCGGACAGCCGTCGTGCGCGTGACGCTCTTCGCCATCGGTCCTACCGTAGATACGCCGCATCGTTGTCTCCTTTGGGGCGGTAGCGTAGCATGGCCGTAATGTACGACGTAGCCATCGTCGGCGGCGGCATCGTCGGGCTCGCCACCGGGCTCGCGCTCACCGAAAGGTTTCCACGCCTCCGGCTGGTCCTCCTCGAGAAGGAATCGCGCATCGGCACCCACCAGACCGGCCATAACAGCGGCGTCATCCACTCCGGGATCTACTACCGGCCGGGATCGTACAAGGCCCGCCTGACCGTGGAGGGCGCCCGGCAGCTGATCGAGTTCTGCGAGCAGGACGGCATCCGCTACGAGCGCATCGGCAAGGTCATCGTGGCCACCACCGACGCGGAGCTCCCGCGCCTGCAGACCCTCTACGAGCGCGGGACCGCCAACGGCGTGCCGGGGCTCCGCCTCCTCGAGCCGGGCGAGCTCCGGACCATCGAGCCGCACGCGGCGGCGGTCCGCGCGATCCACTCGCCGAGCACCGCGATCGTGGACTTCACGGAGGTCGCGGCGGCGCTGGACCTCCGGCTGCGGGCCGCCGGCGCCGAGATCCTCACCGGCCGCCACATCACGCGCGTCGTCCGCGACGGTGACGGCGTCCGCCTCTGCTCGAGCCGGGGAGAGACGGCGGCGCGAAGGGTCATCAACTGCGCGGGACTCTACTCCGACGTGGTGGCCCGGCTCATGGGCGCCCCGACGGCGGTGCGGATCATCCCGTTTCGCGGCGAGTACTACATGGTCCGCCCCGAGCGGCACGACCTCGTGCGCGGCCTCGTCTACCCCGTGCCCGACCCCGCGTTCCCGTTCCTCGGCGTGCACTTCACGCGGACGATCCACGGCCAGGTCGAGGCGGGGCCGAACGCGGTGCTGGCCTTCGCGCGAGAGGGCTACTCGCTCGGCCGGGTGCGGCCGGGAGAGCTGGCCGGGGCGCTCGGCTACCGGGGGTTCTGGGCGATGGTGGCGCGATACTGGCGCACGGGCAGCTACGAGATGTACCGCTCGCTCAGCAAGGCCGCCTTCGTGCGGGCGCTCCAGCGCCTGATCCCCGCGATCCGTCCCGAGGACGTCACCCCGGGCGGCGCCGGCGTCCGCGCCCAGGCGGTGGCCGCCGACGGCTCGCTGGTGGACGACTTCAGCATCGTGAGCGGGCCGGACGCGATCCACGTGCTCAACGCGCCCTCGCCGGCCGCCACCGCGTCCCTGGCCATCGGCCGGCACATCGCCGCGCTTGCCCGGGAGGCCTTCGGCCTCGCTTGACCCCGGGGAATCCCACGGATGCCGTCCCGCTCCGCGCGGACCACAAAATAGAGGGGCCGCGCCCCGGCGCGCCCCGTCGGGCACCGCGTCGATTGACTGGGATTTGCGCTTCGATTAGCATGACACGGCAATGATCACCGTCCACGCCCACCGCGTGAAGCAGTTCGGCGTCGAGTTCTACCAGGCCTCGTTCTCGGCCAAGGACATCGATCGGCTCGTGAAGTTCGAGGTGCTCGGCTACACGGGGGGGGCCCCCAAGGTCACCACCAAGCCCGCCCGCGGCAACCGCGGGCGCGTGAACTGGGAGGTTCTGGAGAAGCGCATCAGCGAGAGCGAGATCGCGTACCAGCGGCCGGTGATCCGACGGAAGATCGACGAGCTCGTGGCCTACTACCGGGAGTGCAAGGAGGCGGCCACGCTCCCGGCGATCCCCGGCGCTGTCATCATCACGTCCGAGAAGCGCTTCACGTTCACGCCGCTGGCGAGCCACCACGACCTCGGGCTCCTGCAGATCCCCGAGGAGCAGGGCGTGCTCCGCGTCCTCGACGGCCAGCACCGCCTGCTCGCGCTTCACGCCCTCTCCCAGTCGGGCGAGACCTTCGGCATCGAGGTGCCGGCCGTGCTCTTCGACACCCTCGACGCCCGGCAGATCGTCGAGCTCTTCGTCACCATCAACGCCAAGCACACGCGCCTCAACCCGTCGCACATCATCAGCCTGGCCGGTCGCAAGCTCTACCCCGACCCGAACCAGGCCCTCGCCCACGACGTGATCCGCTCGCTCAACGAGGACGAGACGTCGCCGCTCCACGGCGAGATCAAGATGCTCGGCACGGGCCGCGGCCGGGTGAGCCAGGCGCCGCTCGCCGAGGAGATCGTCGAGCTCCTGGAGACCGTGGAGAAGGTCGGCGGCGCCGCGCGCATCCAGGAACTGCGCCAGGGCGCGAAGCGCTTCTTCTTGAACTACGTCAAGGCCCTGGCCGGCGTCTTCCCGAACGCGTGGGCGGGCCGGAAGTACTCCATCAAGACGGGGGCGGCGCTCCGGGCGTTCATCCGGGTCGCGCCCGACATCATGGCCCGCGCCCGGGAGCTCCGGCGCGACCCGTTCGAGCTCCACGCGATCCGCGAGACCATCAAGCCGTGGGGCGAGCGCCTGCGCGACCGCCGTTTCGAGACCGAGGGCGAGTGGAAGCAGAAGCTCGCCGGCGGGACGCGGGGGACGGTCGAGGTGCTGACCCGCGAGCTCCGCGACACACTCAGGTAGCGCCCTCCCCTCGGCCTCCGCCCCGGCCCCTCGCGGCGATCAGCGCGGGAACTTCTCCGGCCGTGGATCCGGGACGAAGCCGTGACGGTTCGGCATCTTCACCTGCGGCAGGGTGCGGCGGTCGATGACGTCGCGCTCGCCGATGATCCCGTTGAGATAGAGCAGGTAGGCCGTCACGCCGTAGACCTCAGCGGCCGTCAACGATTCCGGCTGCGTGAAGGGCATCGCCCGGTAGATGTAGTCGTAGACGGTCGTCGCGTACGGCCAGTAGCTGCCGATCGTCTTGAGCGGCTTGGCCGTGGCGAGCGAGCCCTGGCCGCCCACGAGCACGTCCTGCGGCCCCTCCCGCCCCGTCGCCCCGTGACAGGCCGCGCACTTCGCATCGTATACGGGCTTGCCGCTGACCGCCGTCCCTTCGCCGGGCGGCAGCTCCGCGCCGTCCGGGCCGACGGCGATGTCCCACGCCCGGATCTCCTCCGGCGTCGGCGGGCGACCGACGCCGTAGCTCGGGAGCTGGGCCTGCGCCGGGCCGGCCAGGGCCATGCACGTCGCGGCCACGGCGCCGACGACGGCGGCCCTAGGCGTGGACATTCGATACCCTCCCGTCGGGGGCCACCCTCCAGCTCTGGACGGCGTTCTGATGGTAGTGCGAGCGAAGGCCTCGGACGGCGACCAGCTCGGCGAGCGTCGGCTGGACGTAGCCGGTCTCGTCGGTACAGCGCGACTGGAGGAGGGCGTCCCGGCCGTCCCACCGCCAGGGCAGCCGGAACCGGGTGTGGGCGATCCGGAGCACGGGCGCCTGGAGCTCGGCCGCCTGCCAGCTCCGGCCGCCGTCGGTCGAGACCTCCACCGAGCGCACGGCGCCGCGCCCCGACCACGCCAGGCCGCGGAGCTCGTAGAGGCCGGAGCCCGGCAGCCGGTGGCCTCCCGACGGAAAGGTGATGACCGACTTCGCCTCCATGACGAAGGTGAACTGCCGGGCGGTCCCGTCGGGCAGCAGGTCGGTGTACTTCGCGGTCTCCTCGCGCGTCTGGGCCGGCGCGGCCACGACCTTGAGCCGGCGCAGCCACTTGACGTGGGTGTTGCCCTCCCAGCCGGGGACGACCAGGCGCAGGGGGTAGCCCTGCTCGGGGCGGAGGGCTTCGCCGTTCTGGCCGTAGGCGACGAGGACGTCGGTGAGGCACTTGTCGATCGGCAGGCTCCGCGTCATGGCCGCGGCGTCCCCGCCTTCGGCCAGGACCCAGAGGCCCGCCGGCTCGACGCCGACCTCCCCGAGGAGGGTGGCGAGCAGGACCCCCGTCCACTCGCTGCAGCTCGTCAGCCCGTGCGTCCGCTGGACATCCGGCATGGTGGGCGTCGCCCATTCGGTCAAGCCGTTGCCCGAGCACTCGATCATGTGGGTCCGGGACACGGCCGGCAGCCGCTCAAGGTCGGCCAGGGTGAGGACGACGGGGCGCCGGACCAGGCCGTGGATGAGCAGCCGGTGACGCGCCGGGTCAATGTCGGGGACCCCGGCGTGGTGACGCTCGAAGTGGAGCGCCGAGGGGGTGATGATCCCGCACGAGTCCTGGAGCGGCGTGAAGGTCCACGACGCCACGCTGGTGGGCGTCCGGGCCTGGACCCGGACGGCCGTCTCGAAGCGCGACCGGGTCCCGTACGGGCTGACGGGGTGCCCGAGCTCGCGGGTCGGGTCGGCCGGCGCCGGCGGCTCGGCCGCAGGAGAGCGGGCGGGCCCGGCGAGGCCCGCGGCCAAGGCGCCGCCTCCGACGGTCAGGCGCCTCACGAAGCTCCGCCGGCTCGTCCGCCGTCCGACGCCGGAATCGTCTGCGCCGTTCGTCATGGGTCAGCCCTCCCGGGGCGCCAGGCGCGCGGCGCCGCGGCCGGCCACGCGATCCTGATGCCCCCGACCCCGCCCGATCAGGCGCGCGCCCCGCGCGAGGCGACCTCGCACGCCGGGCGTCGTTGACAGCCGGGGCATACTCCAGGGTAAAAGGATACACGCTCCGGCGTCGACCCAGCTCTCTGCCCCCGCGGTCGGCCGCGCGCGAGGAGGACGAGGCGAATGGCGGCATTGCAGATCCGAGTGAACCGCGCCGAGCACGCCGTCGACGTGAGCTCCGACACCCCGCTGCTGTGGGTCCTCCGGGACACGCTCGGTCTGACCGGAACCAAGTACGGCTGCGGCGTGGCGCTCTGCGGAGCGTGCACGGTGCACCTCGACGGCGAGCCGGTGCGCTCGTGCGTCACGCCCGTCGGCGCGATCGGCGCCAAGCACGTCACGACCATCGAGGGGCTCTCCCCCGACTCGAGTCACCCGGTGCAGAAGGCCTGGGTCGCGGAGGAGGTCGCCCAGTGCGGCTACTGCCAGTCCGGCCAGATCATGTCGGCGGCGGCGCTCCTGGCGAAGACAGGGGCGCCGTCCGACGCCGACATCGACGCCGCGATGGCCGGCAATCTCTGCCGGTGCGGAACGTATCAGCGGATCCGCCGCGCCATCCACCGGGCGGCCGCGCGCGCGGGCGGCGGGCGATGAGGGCAGGCCCCCGGCTGAGTCGGCGGACCTTCCTCACGGCCGGCGTCGCGGCGGGCGCCGGCCTCGCGATCGGCTTCTGCCCCGGCGGCGACACGCTCGCCGCCGCGGCGCCCTCGACAGAGCCGTTCGCGCCGAACCCCTGGATCCGCATCACCCCCGACAACGTCGTCACGATAATCGTCGACAAGTCGGACATGGGCCAGGGCGTCCTGACGTCGATGCCGATGCTGATCGCGGAGGAGCTCGAGGCCGACTGGTCCGCGATCCGGGTCGAGCAGGCGCCGGCGGGCCCCGAGTACGTTAACCCGGTGACCAAGCGGCAGGTCACCGGCGGCAGCCGGAGCGTCCGCAACTCCTGGGAGCTCTTTCGCAAGGCGGGGGCGGCGGCCAGGGAGATGCTCGTCGAGGCCGCCGCCGGTGAATGGGGCGTGCCGCCCGAGGAGTGCCGGGCCGAGAACAGCACCATCGTCCACCTGCCGACCGGCCGGCGCCTGACCTACGGCCAGCTCACCGACAGGGCGGCCCGGCTCCCGGTCCCCCAGAACCCTCCGCTCAAGTCGCCGAAGGACTTCAAGCTCATCGGCAAGCGCCTGGCGCGGCTCGAGACGCCGCCCAAGGTCGACGGGAGCGCCGTCTACGGCCTGGACGTGAAGACCCCGGGGGCCCTCGTCGCGGTGGTGGCACGCTGCCCCGTGTTCGGGGGCACCCCCCGCACCGTCGACCCGACCCGCGCCAAGGCGGTCTCCGGCGTTCGCCACGTCGTGGCGATCGACTCTGGCGTCGCCGTCGTGGCCGACGCCTTCTGGCCGGCGAAGCTCGGCCGCGACGCGCTCGACATCGTGTGGGACGAAGGGCCGACGGCGGCCGTCAGCAGCGAGAGCATCGCGCGGGCATTCGAGGCCGCCGGCGCCCAGCCGGGCGTCGTCGCCCGGGACGAGGGCGACGTCCTGGCGGCGCTCGGAGGCGCGGCGCGGACGCTCGAGGCCGTCTACACGGTGCCGTACGAGGCCCACGCCACCATGGAGCCGATGAACTGCACGGCGTGGGTCCGGGCCGACGGCTGCGACCTGTGGGTCGGCACCCAGGCCCAGGGCTTCAACCAGCAGACCGCCGCCAAGCTCACGGGCTTGGCCCCGGAATCGGTCAAGGTGCACACGACGCTGCTCGGCGGGGGGTTCGGCCGTCGCTTCGAGCAGGACTTCGTGGCGGAGGCGGTCCAGATCTCCAAGGCGGTCGGCGCGCCGGTCAAGCTCGTGTGGACGCGCGAGGACGACATGCAGCATGACTTCTACCGGCCGACGACCTGGAACCGCCTGACCGCGGGCCTCGATCCGAGCGGGGCCCTCGTCGCGTGGACCCACCGCCTCGTGGGCCACTCGATCGCGGCGCGCGCGCTGCCCGCGATCGTCAAGAACGGCCTCGACCCCTCCTCGATCGAGGGCGCCTACAACATCCCCTACACCATCCCGAATGTTCGCGTCGACTGGGTGCAGAAGGAGACCGGCGTGCCGGTCGGCTTCTGGCGCTCGGTGGGCAGCTCCCAGAACGCCTTCGTCACCGAGTGCTTCCTCGACGAGGTCGCCGCCGCCAGCGGCCGGGACCCCTACGAGCTCCGGCGCACGCTCCTCACGAAGGCGCCCCGGCACGCCGCGGTGCTCGAGCTGGCCGCGACCAGGGCGGGCTGGGGCGCGCCGCTCCCGCGGGGCCGGGGCCGGGGGATCGCCGTCCACGAGTCGTTCGGGAGCGTCGTCGCCGAGGTCGCCGAGGTCGCGGTGGAGGACGGCCGCGTCCGCGTCGACCGCGTGGTGTGCGTCGTCGAGTGCGGCACCGTCGTGAACCCCGACACCGTGGAAGCCCAGATGGAGGGAGCGATCGTCTACGGGCTCACGGCGACGCTCAAGAGCGAGATCACGATCGCGGGCGGCCGCGTGGTCCAGAGCAACTTCCACGACTTCCCGCTGCTCCGGATCGACGAGGCGCCGCGGGTCGAGGTGTACGTCCTGCCGAGCGCCGAGCCGCCGGGCGGCGTCGGCGAGCCGGGCACGCCGCCGATCGCGCCGGCCGTCGCCAACGCGATCTTCGCGGCGACGGGCACGCGGATCCGGAAGCTGCCGATCGGCCCGGCGGACCTCCGCGGGTAGGCGACGGGGCGCCCCGCTCCCGCGGGGAGGGCGGCGAGCCCCCCACTCAGCGGGGAAAGTTCGCGCCGCGGATCTCGAAGGTCTTGACGCCCCCCGGGAGCTGGGCGGTGACGGAGTCGCCGACCTTCTTGCCGATCAGCGTGCGCGCGAGCGGCGAGAGGATCGAGATCCGCCCGTCGGACGGCGTCGCCTCGTCGGACCCGACGATCTGGTAGCGGTACTCCTTGCCGTCGGCGCCCTCGAGGAGCACGGTCGAGCCGAACGTCACGCGGTCGCCCTGGGTCGGCGGGTCGATCACCTCGGCGGCGCCGAGCTTCGACTCGAGCTCGGCGATGCGGGCCTCGACGAACGCTTGCTTCTCGCGCGCGGCGTGGTACTCGGCGTTCTCGGAGAGGTCGCCGTGCGCGCGCGCCTCCGCGATCGCCCGCGTGATCGCCGGGCGCTCGACCCGCTTCAAGCGGTCGTGCTCGTCGCGGAGTTTCTCGAATCCCGGCCGCGTCATCGGTGTCCGCTGGATCGACATCGCCTCACTCTACCATCGTCCCCGGCCCGACAAACGGCCGCCGCGCGGGCCCCTGGCCGGCGGGCCGGGCCCGTCGGCGGACCCCGACGGCGGCGTGAGACACACCGCGTCCGCCGGGCCGGGAGGGCGTCCGGCTAGAATCCCCAGTGGTAGACGTGCGTGGGCGTGACCTCGACGATCACGGAGTCCGACTCGCCGAGGGCCGCATCGGTCGGGTACTGCGGGAACTTGGCGTAGAGCGCCTTCCGGATGCGCCGGAAGCGAGGTCCGCGCCGGACGAGGGCGGCGGTCCCCTGGACCATCACCCCCCGGAGGTGGCTCCACGCGTCGGTGTACGCGTCGACGGCGACCGCGACCCGGGGATTGGCCTCGAGGTTCCGCACCTTGCCCGCGGCCTTGCCCGACCCGAAGCAGATCCTGCCGTCCAGCAGCACGTGGCAGACCGGCACCACGTGCGGGCGGCCACGCGCGTCAGCGGTCGCGACCCGGCACACGCGTTCACGCCGGACGAATTCGGCCACCGTCTTGGTGAGCCGCACGGGATCACCCGCTCGCCGCCGGCCGGCCGGTGAGCTCGATCTTCGCCTTCTCGCGCGTCGCCATTACCCAGCGCTGCCAGGCGTCGTTGCGCTTCGTCTCGAGCAGCTGGCGGGAGACCTGCTGGCGGTCCTTCGCGAGCTCCATCGGATCGGGGGCGACACGCTCGAGGGTCTTCACCACGTAGTACGCGAGCGGCGTCTTGACGGGATCGCCCACCTGTCCCGCCGGCGTCCGGAGCGCCGCCTGCGCCGCCTCGGCCGGCAGGCGGTCCGGCGGCTCCTCCCGGGAGAAGAGGGCGGTCGCGCCCGCCTGGTCCCCCTCCCGCTTGGCCAGCGCCGGCAGGTCGCCGCCGCTCCGTGCATCGGCCGCGAGCGCGCGCGCCCGCGCGAGGGCGACGGCCTCCGCCTTCTTCCGCTTGACCGCGTTCCCCACCTCGTCCTTCACGTCGGCGAGCGGCGGCACCCCCGCGGGCTGCCGTTCCAGGACCTTCAGGATCACGAGACCGGCCGGCGTCTTCACCGGCTCCGAGACTCCCCCGATCGCGACGGCGAACGCGGCCTCCTGCAGGGGCTCGGCTCGCGCGAAGGCCGCCGACCCCGCCGGGCGGGCGACGATCGACTCACGCGCCGGGAACCCGAGCCGCTTCGCCTCGGCGGCGAAGTCCTTGGCGGCCAGGAGCGCGGGCCGGATCTCTCGTGCCCGCGCGGCGGCCGCCTCCTCTAGGTGTTCGGTGAAGAGCTTGGCCCGGATCTGGGGCGCGACGTCCTTCACCGGCTTCCGACCGCCTTCGCGGATCTCGAGCACCCGGATCACGTGGAAGCCGAACTGGGTGCGGACCGGCGCCGGCGCCACCTGGCCCTGCGTGAGCGCGAAGGCCGCCTCCTCGAACTGCGGGACGACCTGGCCCTTGGTGATCCAGCCGAGGTCGCCGCCCCGCGCGGCCGTGCCCGGGTCCTCCGAGAACTCCTTGGCGAGTTTTCCAAAGTCCTCACCCGCCCTGGCCCGCCGGATCAGGTCGGCCGCCTTCGCCCGCGCCTTGTCCTCGCCCTCGCTGCCCCCCGTCTCGGGCACCCGGATCAGGACGTGGGCGGCGTGCACCTGGTGCGGCGTCTCGAACTCGGCGCGGTGTCCGTCGTAGTACTTCTGGACCTCGGCGTCGGTGATCGCCCGCGTCCAGTCCTTGGCGTCGACCAGGACGAAGAGGATCCGCCGGCGCTCCGGCCGCTCGAACTGGCCGGGGTTGTCCTTCAGGTACGCCGCGATCTCGGCGTCCGACGCGGTCGTCTTCGACACGATCGACGCGAGGTCCACCGCCGCCCAGGCCGCGCGCACCTTCTCCTTCCGATACGTGAAGGCCTGCTCGACCTCGGCGTCGGACACCTTGGCGCCGGCCCGGACGGCCTGCTCGACCTTGAACCGCGTGAGGTCGCGGCGGACCTCGGCCTCGAACGCTGCCGCCGTGGTGCCGCGCCGCCGCAGGAACTCCTGGTAGAGCTTCATCGAGAAGACGCCGTTCTCCCGGAAGGCCGGAACGGCCTGGAGCTGCGCGTTCAGCTCCTCGTCGCTCACGTCGAGCCCCTCGGCCTTCGCCCGCTGCACGATGAGGGCCTCGTTCACGAGGTCATTCACGACCTGCTGCCGCAAGCCCATGCGCTCGGCCAGCTCGGGCGTGAAGCGGTCCGGGTAGAGCTGGCTGTAGCGGTTGAGGTAGGACTGGTAGAGCCGCCGGTAGCGCTCGGCCGGGATCGTCTCGCCGTTCACGACGGCCACGCCGCCGCCCTCGGCCCCGCCGATCCCCGCCAGGCTGCCCTTGCCCCACACGTAGAAGGTCGTCACCACGAGGGAGCCGACGACCAGCCAGAGGAAGATGTGGAGCGCCTTCATGTACTGCCGCATGACCGTGATCATCCGTGACCTCCCGAGCCTACTAGGCTACCACACCGGCCCTCAGTCGCCGGGTTCGGCCGGCTCGACGGACGCGCCCGCGGCGTCCGCATCGGCGGAGACGATGCGGCGCGCCACCGTGATGAACCCGGTATGCGCCACCATCCGGTGGAACGGGCGGACGGACGGGCCGTCGATGTTCCAGGGACGGAACATCGTCTCGAAGGTCTCGATCAGGGCGAAGGGCGCGATGCGACGCAACGCCTCGACGAGCTGCTGGGACTGGATGATCGTCGGGACGTAGGAGAGGAAGATCCCGCCAGGGCGCAGGACGCCGGCGACCGCCTCCACGAGCTTCCACGGTTCCGGGAGATCGAGCAGCACGCGATCGACCGGCGCCTCGTCGCGCACGCCGTCCTCGACCGGCGCGAACCGCACGGTGAGGTTCGCCACCTCGCCCATGCGCGTGCGGATGTTCGCGAGCGCGCGGCGCGCGAACTCCTCCCGCTGCTCGTAGGAGATCACCCGGCCGTCGGGGCCGACCGCCCGGAGGAGCGCGAGCGTGAGGGCGCCCGACCCCATCCCGGCCTCGAGGACCCGGCAGCCCGGGTAGATGTCGGCCCAGAACAGGATCATCGCGAGGTCCTTCGGGTAGATGACCTGGGCGCCGCGCGGCATGTCGAGCACGTACTCGGCGAGCGTCGGGCGGAGCGCCAGGTACCGGAGGCCCATCGAGGACCGGACCCGCGTGCCCTCGGGCTGGCCGATGATCGCGTCGTGCGCGATCCAGCCGCGGTCGGAGTGAAAGGTCTCCGACTTCCTGAGGAACACGAGGTGCCGCTTGCCCCGCTGATCCACGAGCAAGACCTGCTCGCCGTCCTGGAACAGGAACCGCAGGTCCGGCATCAGCGGGGCTTCGGCTCCGGCAGGAAGAGCGACGCGGCGAACCCGCCGACCGGCATCAGCGCGGTCACCCAGAGCGCGAGCGGCAGCCCCCAGCG
>QHRX01000009.1:0-1929 GCA_003221455.1 Candidatus Rokuibacteriota bacterium | reverse complement strand
CGCGCGCCGAAGCGGTCGGCCACGGGGCCGGCGGCAATCGTTCCGAGCGCGCCGGCGCCGAGGAACACGAAGAGGAGCGGACCCACGATGCGCGGATCGGCCTTGAGGTGGTCCACGTAGTAGAAGGGCACGAACGTCGTGAACCCGAGCTGGGTCCACGACCGGAGCATGACGACGACGATCAGGATGGCCATCGCGCCCGGCATGTTGCGCGCCTCGGGCGCGGCGACGGACGCCGCCCGCGGCCGCGCCGGCACCGACAGCATCGGCAGCGCGGCCATCAGCAGGAGCGCGACGAGCCCGGCGGGGATGAGCAGACCGAGGCTTCCCGCGAGACCGAAGGTGGTCACGAGCAGCGTGATCACGGGCGGCCCGAGCGCGATCCCCACGTTGCCGCCGAGCGAGAACCACGAGATGCCGGTCGCCTTCTTGTCGCCGGCGACGTTGCTCGCCGTCCGGTAGCCCTCGGGATGCCAGGCCGCCACGCCGAGCCCCATGAGGACGACGAGCCCGAGCAGCACCGGGTAGCTCCGCGTGAAGCCCGTGAGCGCGAGCCCGATCCCGGCCAGCGCCACCGACGCCGGCAGGATCCAGCGCCGGGCCGACCGGTCCGAGAGATAGCCGAAGAGCGGTTGGATGACCGACGAGGTCACCGTCGCCATCAGCATGACGGTGCCCGCCGCCGCGTACGAGAGGGCGAAGGTGGCCTTGAGGAACGGCAGGAGCGCCGGCAGCGATCCCTGGATCGTGTCGACCGTGAGATGCCCGACCGCCAGGAGACCGAGGAGCTTCGCGTCGGGCTTGACGGGCCCGACGATCGCGGCCGAGGCCTCGACCGCCGGAGCCGCGGCGCCCGCCACCATCACGGTGTCACCCGGAAGTCGTGTCACACCGAGATGTTACACTACCTCGACGATGGAGACACCCGTGAAGGTGACCGAGCTCGGTCACGTCTCGCTCTACGTTCGGGATCTCGACGCCTCGCGACACTTCTACCGGGACATCCTCGGTCTGACGGAAACCGGCAGCGGCAAGGGCGGCCGCATCCTCTTTTTCTCGGCGGGTGTCCACCACCACGATCTCTCCTGCGAGCGCGCGCACACCGACGGCGGCGGCCCGCCGCCCAGGGGCGCGCCCGGTCTCTACCACATCGCCTTCACCGTCGGGCGCGACCACGACGATCTCGCGCGCGCTCGGCGCTGGGTCCTGGCCCACGGCCTCACGCCCTTCGGCGAGGCCGACACGTCCTTCAGCATTCGCGACCCGGACGGCACCCAGATCGAGCTCACGGTGAATCCGTGACCGACGACCGATCTCCCCGCACTCGCCAGATCGCGAAGAGGGCGAGGGCTAGGGCCAGGATGACGACGCCGAAGGCGGGAAGGTAGCTGCCGCTGCGGTCATAGAGTGCCCCGCCCAGCCAGGCGCCGAGGGCCTCGCCGGGCCCGACCAAGAGCGAGAGCCACCCGAAGATCGACCCGAACCGGGGCCCGGCGAAGGCGTCCGCCGCCCGGGCCGAGGCGATGATTCCGCTCGATCCCTGCGCCATGCCGTAGAGCAGGACGTAGGCGGCGAGCCAGCCCGGCGCGCCGTGGAGCGCCAGCAGCGCGAGGCAGCCGATACCGGCGGCGGCGCTCGCGTAGGTGATCGTGAGCGCGGGCGCGCGCCCGATCCGGTCCGCGAGCCAGCCCGTCGTGAGCCGCCCGGCCATGCTGACGAGGCTCACCGCGCCGAGCGCGGTCGCGGCCGCCACGGGCTCGATCCCCTGCCCCACCGCGTACGCCACCATGTGGGTGTTCATGAGCGGGAACGCGCAGGCGGCGAAGAAGCGCAGGGCGGCGAGCCACCAGAACGCGGGCGTCCGCAGCGCCTGCGCGACCGTCCAGTGGGCGGCGCGCCCCTGCGGCGGCTCGGGCGACCGATCGGCGG
>QHRX01000182.1 GCA_003221455.1 Candidatus Rokuibacteriota bacterium | reverse complement strand
ACGCCGCTCCGGCATGCCAGAATGGTGGGAGGCGTGTCACGGGGGCCGGCCGGGAATTCCGTCAGGCCCTGAATCGCGCAAGCGCCCGCGGATCCGGCTCGTACCCGATCCCGGGCCGGTCGGGGACGACGAGGTGACCGTCGACAAGGCGGACCGGCTCCCCGTACAGCTCCTCCCACCAGTCCATGTGCTCGACGATCAGGCCGTTCGGCGACGCCGCCAGCAAGTGACAGCTCGTCTCGGTGAAGAGGTGCGAGGAGACGGGCTGGTGGTAGGCCTCGCAGAGGGCCGCCGCCTTCATGAACTCGGTGACGCCGCTCATGCGCTGCAGATCCGGCATCAGCACGTCGGCGACGTGGAGCTCGAGGTGCCGCTTCATCGCGAGGCTCCCGTAATCGCTCTCGCCCGTGGCCACGCGCATCGTCAGGGCCGCGGAGACGCGCGCGCATCCCTCGAGGTCTTCGTACGGCAGCGGCTCCTCGAGCCAGTAGAGGTCGTAGGCCTCGAGCCGCCGGCCGACGCGCACCGCGGCCGGCTCGTCCCAGCCCTGGTTCACGTCGGCCAGGAGGTGGACGCCGGGGCCGACGGCCTCCCGGAGGCGCCGGACGCGCTCGACGTCCTCGGCGGCGCTGGGGCGGCCGATCCGCATCTTCATGGCCCGGTGCCCCTGCGCTCGGAAGCGGTCCGCCTCCGCGAGGAGATCGTCGATCGAAGAGTCGATCCAGAGCCCCGACGAGGCGTAGGTCGGCACCCGGTTTCGAGCGCCGCCGAGGTAGCGGTAGAGCGGCAGGTCGGCGGATCGGGCGGCCAGGTCCCAGCAAGCGACGTCGAGCGCGGCGAGGGCCATCATGCCCGCGCCCGCGTGGCCAAGAAAGTTCAGCGCGCGCCAGGCGGCCGCATGGTGCGCCCGCACCTCGACCGGATCCTTGCCCTCGTAAAGGGGGGCGAGATCGAGCACGAGCTCATGGAGCGCTCCGGCGGCGCGCCGCCCGAAGGCGAAGCAGTAGCCGGATCCGGCCAGGCCGGCGTCCGACCGCATCTCCACGAGCACCGTGTGGACATGCGTGAGGTCGTGGATAGAGGTACGGACGGGCCGTCGGAGCGGGATCGACAGCCGGTGGACGGCGATGCTCGAAATCTTCATAGGTCTCGCGGTCTCCCGGGTTCAGCCTCGTCGGCCCGAGCCTTCCTGACTAGGATACGCGCCATGGCGATGGTCAGGGGGGCCGTCCGGATGGGCGGGGCTGGGTAAGGCCGTCGTCATGCCTCTTCGGTAGGGCCTCTCCTCCCGGGACTGCGCCTCGCTCCTAATGGCGTTCCTCGTCCGAGGTGCCGGACCTCGTCCGGGTCGAGTTGTCCTGCTCGCGAAGCCGGCTCTGGCTCCGCCAAGTCGGCTCGAGCGACCGACGTGGCCCGTGCCGGCTCGGGGCGCCTTGTGATCGTGGGCTCCGCCGAAAAAACAAGAGGATGGAATGCCTCAGCTCAAGTGAAGACTGAAGGGCACGTAGAACTCGCGCACGTGGAACACACGCGCGACGGCCTCAAACGCTAGCCCGGCGGATCCCCCTCGCCCGAGGCGAAGCCCAGCCGGAAGTCGCCCGCCTTGATCGCGCGGATGATCGCATCGCGATCGCGGGGGGCCTCGACCTCGATCCAGGCGCGGCCGACGTGCGGCTCGCGGTGGGAGTCGTCCGTGGCGATCTTCGGCAGACGGATCGCGTCGGTGTCGTACTGCGGCCGATAGTGACCTGTGTCGGTGACCTCGACGGCGTCGATCGCGAGCCCGTCCCCGCGGATGACGGCGACCCGGCGGGTCGTCTCGTCCAGCGACAGATTGTACCGCGCCGGGTGGTTCAGGACGTGGAGCACCTCACGGTCGCCGTACACCCGGCCCACGTGCTGAGAGAGCGGCCGATAGTCGAGCTCGATCCCGCGGAATAGCAAGAGCCGGGGCCGGAGGGCGGCGAGTGCCCGCCAGTAGTGCGGCGGCACCCGGTCATCGTGATCGGTGATCGCGAGAAAGTCGTAGCCGAGCGCCTCGTACGCGGCGATCACCTGCTCGGCCGACCGGACGCCGTCCGAGAAGAGCGAATGGGCGTGCAGGTTACCTCTGAGCGGCACCGTGGGATCTCCAGTGTGCGCTAATCTCGCCGAGCATCGCCACCCAGAGACGCGGGGTGTGGCGGACGTACTCGATCAGCTCCCGGAGGCACGCCAGGCGCGAGGGCCGGCCGATGAGCTGAGGGTGGAAGGTGAAGTTCGTCACGCCGCCGGCCTCGGTGATGCCGTCGAACTCGGTGAGCCACGCCTGCAGCACCGGTCCCGGCGGCTGCAGGCTCCGCTGCCCCGTAAAAAGGAAGTAGGGGGCGTCGTCCAGGACCCACGAGACCGGGATCTCCACGAGCGCCACGCCCGCCTCCGGCGGGTGGAGATACGGGGTGAGCCGGTCCATCATGTTCGACGAGTACTCGAAGCCGTGCCGGGCCAGAAGCCCGAGCGTCCGCGGGGAGAGCTGCCAGCTGGGCGCGCGGTAGCCGGTCGGGCGGCGGCCGGCGTGGCGGGTCAGCGTCTCGAGGCTCTTCGTGAGGATCGCCTCCTCGCGCGCGGCCTCGAGCTCGCTCACCCGCTCGTGCTCGTCGCCGTGGCAGCCGACCTCATGGTGGCCGGTGACGATCGCCTTCATCGCGTCCGGATAGTGTTCGGCCACCCAGGCGGGAACGAAGAAGGTCGCCCGAATGCTGGCCGCCGCGAGCAGGTGGAGAATGCGCGGGAGGGCCTCGACGGGTCCGAATCGGCCCTGGGACAGCGCGACCGGTTCACGGACGTCGCGTGCCATCCAGAGCGTCTCGGCGTCGAGGTCGAAGGTGAACGCGCACGCCGCCCGGGCGTCCCCCGGCCAGCGCGGAGCGGGCGCCACGCGCTACTTCGGCGGACCAGTCGGCGCGGTGCGGCGCCCCTGGTTGACGGGCACGTCCCACACGATGGCGAATCCGAGCGCGAACCAGCCGGGGTCATCGCGGAACGCGTCGCCGCCCTGCGGGACCGGGATGTTCGGGGAGGTCCAGCCCGCCAGCCCCATCTGGACGGCGGAGTTCGGTCCGGTCTGCTTGACCGCGGCAAACGGCTCGATGAAGGCCGGGTCCAGACGCACCCGGATGTCGTCGGGGTAGAAGTCGGACTCCCGCGGCCGGGTGATCTCTTTGGCCCCCGGCGGCGGCACGATCTCGAGCTTTGGCGCCTGCTCTGGCGGCTTGGCTTTGATTTCGATCTGCTGGGCGGTCGCCGGCGCGGCGAGGAGCGGCGCGAGGGCGAGGAGGACGAATATCCTCGTGACGAGCATGCGAAGCATGGATCCATCTTACCCGAACCGGCTCCTGCGGCCAAGCCGTGTCGCCTTGACACCCGCCCCGCGGGCGCCTAGCATCACCGCCGTGCGCCGGATTTGCCGCCTGTCGCTCGTCTTCGCCGGCTCCCGAGAGGGGCTGACGGCCGCTCGCGTCCCGGGCCGGCGCGGGCACGAGGTTCGTGGCCGACGACTCGGGCTCGCCGCCGCGATCCGAGCGTCCGTGCGCAAGGTGGTCGGGACGACGTCCCGCCCGTGATCCCACCACCGCCCTGCGAGGAGGCAACCACATGAAGCGCGTGATCGAAGTCGAGCGGCCCAGACTCGTGGTCCGGATCCTATACTCGATCGGCCGGCGGATGTTCGGGCAGGTTCCGACGCCCGAGCGGATCATGGCGCACCGGCTCCCGCTCATGGTCGGCCTCGGCGCCCTCTACGGGGCAATCCAGTGGGCCGGGCGGATTGACGCGCGGCTCCGCGCCCTCCTCCAGGTCCAGGTCGCCACGCTGTACGGCAGCGTTTACTGAATGGACATCCAACGCGCCGTGGGCGTGAAGGCAGGAGTCCCCGTCGAGGCGCTCGCCGCCCTCGCCGCTTACGCCGACGACCCCCGCTTCACCGCGCGCGAGAAGGCAGCGCTCCAGTTTTCCGAACGCGTCACCCGCGAAGACCGCGAGGTGAGCGACCTCTGCCTTGCCCGGCTCCGGGCGCACTTTTCGGAGGCCGAGATCGTGGAGCTGGCGTTCGTCATCGGCTACCAGACCTTTGCGAGCAAATTCGCCAAGGCGTTCCGACTCCCGGCGCAGGGGTTTTCCGCTCGACCGGTGTGACGCGCGCCGCGCAGGCGGCGGGGCCTCGTTTTTGATCGCGCCGGGACCTGGGTCCCGGATCCCCTGCCGAAGCCGCGGCGCCTTGACACGCCCGGCGGCGCGCCTGTAGTGTTCGACGGCCCATGACCGAAGGTTTCGTTTACCTGGTGTCGAGCTTCTGGCTCGGAGCGCTGCACGCCGCGACGCCAGGTCACGGCAAGACGATCGCGGCCTCCTACATCGTGGGCGCCCGCGGGCGCCCGGTTGACGCCTTCGTCCTCGGCATCTTCGTGACGCTGTCCCACACAAGCGGGATCATCCTCGTCGCGCTTCTGGCGACCCTCGGATCGGCATGGGTGGTGCCGCACCGGGTGGAGGCGTACCTCGCGGTGGGCACGGGAGTCCTCGTCATCGGCATCGGCCTCTGGATGCTCCGGACCCAGCTCCGGGTCGCGCCGCTCGCGGTCGGCGACCACGCACACGCAGAGCCGCACGCCCACGGCGGCGAGCCCCATGACCACGGTGTCGCCTCCGCGGCCCATCGCCACGGCTGGGGACCGGTCCACACGCACAACGTCGAGGCGCTGGCCCTGGCCCGCCCGCGTCTCGGCGTGCTGCTCGGGCTGGGTGTGGCCGGAGGGCTCCTGCCAGACCCGGGGGCCCTCGCCATCCTCCTGGCCTCGGTCGCGAGCGGGCGGTTGATCCTCGGGCTCTTCACGGTGGTAGTCTTCAGCGTCGGCTTTGCGTCGGTGCTGGTCCTCGTCGGCGTCGTCGCCGCGCGCGTCGGGCAAATCGTGCTCGCCTGGCTGAGCAGCCGCTGGGTCGGGTGGCTTCAGGTGGGCGCGGCGCTGCTGATCGTCCTGGTCGGCCTGCTCCTGACCGCAAACGCGTGGCGGACCGTCGCCGCGCTCCGCTGACCGCGCCTCGGGCTGCGTTCGCGTCCCTGCCGAGCCTTGCCCGGCCCGCGTGGCGGGCGCCTCGGGCACCCTGGTCGTTCGCGATGCCGCTTCACTGTCGTGACGGTCGACCGGAACGAACTCGGGTCGGAACTCGCCGGTGCGGGCCACCCGCCCCGAGGCGCGGCCGGTTACGAGACGGGGCGACCCCTAACGGACGCGGGCGCGCTCGGCCGACAGCCTGCCGAGCCACCCGCTCAGATCCGTGTACCAGACGTTGTTCGCCGCATCGACCGCGACGTCGAAGGGGCGCGCGTCGGACCGGGGCAGCGGGAACTCGGCCATCACCCCGTCGTGCAGCCGGCCCAGCGCGTGGCCGCGGATCTCGGCGAACCAGACGGCGCCGTCAGGCGCGACCGCGAGACCCGTAAGCCCCGCCCGCGGCGTCGGGACCGGGAACTCGGCGAAGCGTCCGTCCGCGTAGCGACCGATCTTGTTTCCGCGAAACTCGAGGAACCAGACGGCACCCGTGGGGTCAACCGTGATGTCGCTCGGCACGCTGCCGCGCGTAGGGACGTCGAGCTCGCTGAGCCGGCCATCCCGCGAGATGCGCACGAGGCGGTTGACGTTCTGAAGCGTCGCCCACACCGTGCCCTCCCGGTCCACGGCAACGCCGAAGGGCGCCGCGCTGAACGAGCTCGCTTCGAAGCGCGTGAACGTGCCCCCTTTGAGGCGCGTGACGGCGAGCGAGGTCGCCTCCGCGAACCACACCGCGTCGTCGGGCCCGACGGTCAGCCGTGCGAGCTTGGCGACCGGTCCCCGCAACGGGAACGCGGTGATGGTGCCGTCCGGCGCGATCCGCGCGATCACGCGGGCGGGCGCGTCCGTGTACCAGGCGAACCCGTGCGAGTCGACGGCGAGCCCGATCGGCTCCAGGTTCTGCCTGCCCTTGGGGAGCTTCGTGATCGTGCCGTTCCGGAGCACGCCGATCGAGTTCGAGAACTCGATCGTGAACCAGACCGTCCCGTCCGCCGCGACGGCGACGGCCGTCGGAATGTCGGTCGAGGTCGGCATCCGGTACTCGACGAAGCCTGGGTGGCGCCACGGGCCGACGCGCCAGGCGACGGCGGCCGCGACCGTCGCGAGCGCCAGAGCCACCACCCAGGCGAGGCGGCGTCGCGACCCCCGATCCGGTCGCAGCGTCGCCGGTCCGGCGTCCGGGCTCACCGCGCCGTCTTCGCCAGCAGCCGTCGCTTGGGCGACGACGTCGCAGCGCCGCCGGCCGCGGGGTAGTAGCGCGCCACCCGGCGGAGCGTCACAGCGGCGCCGAGCCCCAACACGATGAGGAAGGCGGCGCCGCCCGCGATGCTGAGCGAATCGAGTCGGCTGAGCGACGTGCCGCCCTCGGCCGCGGTCCGCCAGAGCTCCTCGTACGGCGTGAGCCCGAAGCCGGCGTAGAGGGTGGCGGGATCGAGCGGATCCCGGACGAGCGGCCCTGCCTCGAGGTGGACCGGCAGGTTGCCGTCGACGACGAGGTCCCAGTGGCCGCCGCCATCGACGGTTCGGTAGAGGCCGCGATCGGTCGAGAGCACGATCGCCTTGCCCGGCGTCGAGGTGGCGATGCCGCGGACCGACGTGTTCGGCTCGCCGAGCGGAGCCCCGATCGCCTCCCAGCGCTCGCCACGGTCGTCGCTGCGGAAGAGCCGGTCGGCGCTCGTGGCCCAGAGGCGGTCGGGCGCGCTTGGATCGAGCGCGACCGCGTCGACCCGCCCGTCGGGGATGCCTCGATCCCGGGGTCTCCAGCTGCGCGCGCCGTCAGAGCTCGCCCAGATCCGGCCTCCCGCCACCGCATAGACGACGTCCGAGGGGCTACGGGCGGCGGCGAGCGCGGTGACCGGGTCCTCGGGGAGCCCCTGGCCGGCGCCGGACCAGGAGGCTCCCCAGTCGTCGCTCCGGGAGAGCCCGCGCCAGCCGGCGAGGTACACGCGCCCGCCGACCGCGCCCCGGACGATCGCCCGTGCGGGCGCCGCGCCTGGCGGCGCCGGCGACCTAAGCCAGGTCGCGCCGTCCTCCGAGCGGAAGATTCCCGAGCCCGTGGACGCGAGCGCGCGCCGGCCGTCTGCGTCGAAGGCGACCGCGAACACTGCGCCGACGAGGACGGCTGGCGCTTCGAGGTCCCAGTCGCGCCCCCCGTTGCGCGAGCGCAGGAGGCCGCTGTCGGTGGCGAGGAGCAGGTGATTGACGTCGGTGGGGCTGATCGCGAGCGCGGTCGCTCCGCTCACGAACCGGCCGGCATTGGCCGGAAACCACGTCACCCCGCTGTCGCGCGACCTGAAGAGGCCCCCCCACGCGCTCGGGTTGTGAGCTCGAGCGGCGGACGGGCTGAGAAGCATGAGGGCCGACAGGAACGCCGCGAGGAACCCGCCCGACAGCGGGTTCCTCGCGAACGTCGATGAAGCGTGTCGCGGCACTACGGTTTGCGGGACCGCTCTCCGGGGGCGAGGACGATCTCCGCGGCGCGGGAGCCGTTCGGCCCGACCCACGAGTTCCTGGTGAGCGGATACCCTTCGCTGTAGCTCAAGGGCTCGTGCGCAGCGACGCAGTGCTCATAGCCCCCCGTGATCTTGTAGCACTTCTCGTACGCGAGGAACTGCTGGACCGTATCAGTCTGCTGCGGGTTCGCGATCATCCAGTCCCGGATGCCCTCCCAGGACGAGTACGAGTCGCTCCCGAACACCAGGGGCCCGATGGCCGTGTGGACTTCGAGGAGCTGCGAGCCCGCCGTGTGCGCCCGGAAGGCGGGGTGGATGATGAGGCCCGGCGCGATCTCCATGTCGCCATCGACGATCACGGCCTTGCCGGAGAGTACCTTGCCGTAGATTTCCTGGAGCGTCAGCGGCGGATAGCCGCAGGCCGGGGTGCGCGCGCACCCACCCGGGTCGGTGTTGACGGCGCGGATGTGGGGGTTCGGGTAGTTCAGCGCCCACTCGATCCCCTCCAGCTCCGCCTTCTGCACGTAGAGGACCGCGTTCGGGAAGTCCATGAGCTGGCCCGCGTGGTCCCAATGGCCGTGGCCAATCACGAGCTTGGTGACGTCTTCCGGCTTGATGCCGAGCTGAGCCAGCTGCTGCGCGATCGGCGCCCAGTGCTGGGTCCCGGTCATCTTGTGATAGTCCTGCTGCTTCCAGCCGGTATCGTAGAGTACGATGTCCCGCCCGCCCTTGATGACGCCGATGTTCACCGGCAGATCGAAGAAGGGCTTGTTGTTCATCTTGTTGCTGCTGCCCGGGACAAACGCGCGGTCGGGCATGAAGGCCCCGGCCGGCACCCCCATGAAGCGGCTACTTTCGATGAGCCAGACCGAATACTGCATGTCGGCCGACTGCGCCGGGGTCGACGGCAAGCCCGTCGACACCATCAGCGCCAGCAACGCGAAAAGCAGGACGGACCTCACCACCTTGTTCATCTCCACCCCCCCAAATGTGTCTCGTCGATCACTCCGTCGCTCCTGCGCCGCGCGATGCGAGGTCTCACCTCCCATGAATGACGTATCAGTTCGGCACGTACTCGCCGGGCCACAGCGCGTCCCCGACTTCGAGAAGCTTCTTCGAGGCCGTTTCGCTCAACGGATACGCGGCGAGCAGATGCTGCTCACGCCCGTCGGCTGCGAGCTTGGCCATCTCCACCGCGGATTGCCGGTACAGGCGAATCGCGGCGAGATAATCGGCGTGGACGCGACGCAGCGACTGGGGCGGCTCGAGCTCCCGGGCACGAATCTCGGCGCGGGCGTAGACGTCACGCGCCGCGTCCACCCGCGCCTTCAAGGTCGTCCGGTCGATCTCGCCGGTCTTGTAGGCGAGCCCGGCGAAGGTCATGCGGACGGCACTCAGCTTGACGTCATCGTGGATCTTCCAGAGGCCTCGCGCATAGGCCTCCTCGGCCTGCGTCAAGGCCGGACGGGGCGGGGCGAAAGGGTTCGGGGGGACGGCAACTGTCAGCGCCGACCGGGGCAACAAGGCCTCCCGCGCCAACGCCGCTAGCACGATGCCGACGAGGCCGACCAGCACCACGCCGAGGGCAATTGTCCTCCGCCACCGATGCCACGGCCGCCCGCCGAGATCGCGCCGTGACGTGCCGACGATGCCGGAGGCCGCGATGTCATCCTGGGCCACGGACTCCTCCCCCCTCGCGCAGGCCTGGGACCGACCCCGGAGACCAGCGAAAGGCCCCCTTCGTAATACTAAGTTGCGCCGGAAGTGTCAATAGGCGTTGGGCGCGCCCCTCACCTCGGGGTCCAGTGGGGCCGGCCGGTAAACAGCCCGTTCACGAAGCCGATCTGGTAGACGAGGAAGAGGCCGAACCCAAGGCTCAGCAGCCCCGAGGCCACCCGCAGGTACCGGGTGAGCCCGCCGAGCCGTTGCGCGGCGAAGGCAAAGGGGGCGGCGATGGCGGCGGTCACGAGCATCATTCCGGCGATCGTCCCGAGGCCGAAGAGGAGGAGGTACGCGGTCGCCCACCACGCGTTCTGGATCGTCGCGAGGACCAGCAGCGCGATGGCCGCCGACCCCGCGAGCCCGTGGACGATCCCGACGACCAGCGGGCGCAGCACCTGGTAGGCCGCCAGCCGGCCGAAGCGGCGATCGAGCCACGCCTGCGGCGTCTCGTCCTCTCCGTGCCCGTGGCTCTCCGGGTCATGAGCATGCGGGTGGCTATGGCCATAGTCCCCGTGGCTATGAACGTGGGTGTGGAGGCCCGGCGGGCGCGCTCTCCCGGACGAGAGAACCTCCTGCAGCCACTTCAGGATCCCCGTCAGGTTCCACATCCCGAGGACGATCAGCATGAGGCCCACGGCCATCTCCATCGACAGGCCGAGCCGGGGCGGAATCACGACGCTGAATAGGATGAGGGCCCCACCGACGCCGACGATCGTCAGCGTGTGACCGACACCCCAGGCGCTCCCGATCAGGATGGCGCTCCGAAACGTGTGCTCTCGGCTCACGATGGTCGAGACGGCGATGACGTGGTCGGCGTCTGTCGCATGACGCATACCGAGGAAGAACCCCAGAAAGATGATAGAGACCAGTGTGACCAAGCCCGACATCCCCCTTGCGCCGCCGACCAGGGAGGCTTCCGCGCGGTCGTGGCCTGAAAGATAGCACGAAGCCGACCGACCACGGCCACGCGAGGCGACGATCGTCGGCTGATCCGCTCGTCAAGTGGCGCGCGCGGGGCGTGGCCGGCGCGGGCGGCTCGCGGTGACCCGAGGGTCGCCGCCGGCGCGTGCGAAGCTCCGGACCGCCGACATTCGCCGTGTTCATCGAGTGGTCCAATGAGGTCGAACGGCAAACGACGGGATCCCCGGCGAGACATGCTAAGGTTAGAGTAGGCATGGTGTCCCGAACATACCTGCAGGGGCGAAGGCATGGAGCGCTCGGAAGAGGCGATTAAGTTCCTCGAGGCGAAGATCGCCGAGACCGAGGAGGAATTGGCGCGACTCCAGCAGACCCTGACGTTGGCGACGCCGCGGACCCGAAACCACTTCGTCGAGCGGCGGATCTTCCGCTCGAGGAAGACTCCCCTCCGAGGCCGGTCCGCAAGGGAAGGGAGTTGCTTCTCGGGGAGACCGCACCTCGAGCGAAGGATCCTCCGCTCGAGGAAGACGCCCCCGCGAGGCCGGTTCGCAGGGGAAGGGAGCTCCTTCTCGGGGAGACTGTAGCTCCGCCCAAGCCGGACGACGTCAGGCGGCGCGAGCCTGCCCCGCCCGCTACTTCTACTCGTCCGGCGGCTAGTTCGAGTTCGAGGCAAGGCCCGCTCAGGCCGCTCGTCTTGGACATCCTGCGTGATGCGACCAAGCCGCTGCACGTGGATGAGCTGGTCGAGCGACTCCGTGCGGCCGGCAAACACACGGACGCCGAGGCCGTCAGCCTCAGCCTGGCCGAGTACGTGAAGTTGGGGAAGGTTTGGCGCACTCCGCAGGGCACCTACGCCCTGCCCAAGGGCTTCGGTCTCTAATCGTCGACGGCGACCTCACGGAGCCCTCCGAGCACGCCGACCCGGCGCGCGGGCATCGGACGGCCGATCGCCCCCGGCTCGTGGCGTCAGAACTGTTCGTCGACCTCGTCCTCTCGAACGCTGAGGGGGTCAACCCACGGTGGACGCCGCGCCCGCTCACGAAGCGATTACCTGCCGCGAGGGTTTCCGCGATCTGAGCGAGCCGACGTAGGCGCTCTCCTAGCTTTACCGCGCCCTCAATACACGCGACCTTACCTTGATGGCAGCGAAATAGATCCAATCGGACGAGGCTGTTGAGGTCGAACCCCCTCTGGGGCATCACGCGCGGCTGGACGGAGATTCGCTCGGTCTCTGAGCGGATTCCCCGAGGGCGCGCCCGGCTACGCGTTGGCTTCTACGACTCTAACGTTCACGTGGCGGTGTCGCGCCTCTACGCCGCGGGTGGCGGGGGCCACCGCGAGAGCAGGCGCCCGGCAAGAGCGATCGCGATCCGCACCGCGTCTTCTGTCGAGGCGTCGGCACGCTGGCGGCAGGCCCATTACCTCGGGTCGATAGACGATCCACACTCCTCGCTGCCACCCAGGAAGCTGTTCGCTGAGGGACTCGCGAGACGCGCGTCCCGCCTTCTTGCGGGACCTCGATCTGCGTCGACCTGGGATTTCGTGAGGCCTGAGCGAACTGCTGCTGCGCTAAAACAAGTCGTCCCCGGCCTGGCGCACGTTTATCGGTTATCCTGGCGTGACAAGTCGAGGCGCGCGGTCTCGTTCGGGAGACAATCGAAATCCGCGGGCCGCAGGGGCGTGGCTCCCGGCCATACGGAGACTGGGAAGCGCGCCTCATCGAAAGCAGTACGGGAGTCCGACGCCACTGGCGGCTCGGGAACTTGGGGTCGCCGGCAAAGCCGGACGGGGAGGAAGCGAGACCATGGCTGACGCTGCGTTTCACATCGGCCTGCTGCTGTTCCCGCGACTAACACAGCTGGACCTGACCGGCCCCTACGAAGTGTTCGCCCGCATGCCGGGTGCCGCGGTCAACTTGCTCTGGAAGAATCTCGAGCCGGTCCAGAGCGATCGTGGCCTGGCGATCCTCCCGACGGCCACCTTGGAGACGTGCCCCCAGCTGGACCTTGTCTGCATCCCCGGTGGGCCCGGTGTGAACGAGGTCCTGACCGACACGGACGTTCTCGCCTTTCTCCGACGCGTCGCTTCGCGGGCAAAGTATGTCACCTCTGTCTGCTCAGGCTCGCTTGTCTTGGGCGCCGCGGGTCTCCTGCGACGCCGACGGGCCAGTTCGCATTGGATGTCGCGCGAGATGCTGAGGTCGTTCGGCGCAGAGCCGGTGGACGCGCGGACCGTCGTCGACGGGAATGTCATTACCGGCGGCGGTGTGACCGCCGGCATCGACCTCGCCCTCCAGGTCGTCGCCGAGATCGCCGGTCGGGACGCTGCCGAAGCAATCCAGCTCGCGATCGAATACGATCCCCGCCCACCCTTCGACGCCGGCTCGCCGAATCGAGCGCGTCAAGATCTCGTCCGGAAGGTGGCTCGGGCGGCGGAGCCGATGCTGCGTGAGCGCGCCGAGCAGGTGCGACGAGCGGCGGCCGCCTTGGACGCAGCGGAGCTCCGACATTGAGCGAAAACGCCGGCCGGTGATCTCCTGCTCGATGACGCCGGGTGGGGATCGCAGCTTAGCGAGGGCGCGGACAGTGTCGGGGTGCTCGAGCAGCATCCGCGTCGGTTAAATGGTGGGTTTCGATGGTGGACGATACTGGACTCGAACCAGTGACCTCTGGCATGTGAGGTCACCTCCGGCCCCCACCAGCCCCGAACCCAGCCAAGAAAGCCCAATGGAAATCAGGATTTCGTGCCTGGCCTTCTGAGCTGAGTGGGCGGCAATCGGCAGCAATTCACGGACAGAACACGGACAGTGATGTCGACGGGTTCTGAAGGAGTGCACTCATGCAAAGTTCGATCGCCTACCTCGCTCGACTGGGTAAGGGCGCTTCACGCAATTGTGCGGATTCCGATGTGTGGCCGCGAGTGAAACTCGTCGGCGTTCCGCGCCGGCAAGGGTAAGGAATAGTACACTGTCCACCTCACGCAAATCCGGGGATTTGCAGGTATGGCCTTGCTGCGTATTCCGGCGATCGTGA
>QHRX01000274.1 GCA_003221455.1 Candidatus Rokuibacteriota bacterium | reverse complement strand
TCGACCTCCCGGCGGCGGCGGCGCGGCTGTCGGAGGTCCGGGAGCTGTGCGAGCGACGGGGCCTGCCGCTGGTGGCGGTCTCGGCCGTCACCGGTCGGGGCATCCCCGAGCTGATCCGCGTGATCGACGCGCACCTCCTGGGGCGCCCGTGGGCGGCCGCGAGCTGACGCGGGTCCGCCGCCTCGTGGTGAAGGTCGGGAGCGGCCTCATCACGGCGCGCGAGGCCGGGCTCGATCCCGGCCGGATCGGGGCCCTCGCCGACGAGCTGGCGGCGGTGCGCCAGCACGGCACCGAGGTGGCCCTCGTCTCCTCGGGCGCGGTGGTGGCGGGGATGGCGCGCCTCAGGCTCCAGGTGCGGCCGCGGTCGATTCCGGAGAAGCAGGCGGCAGCGGCCGTCGGGCAGTCGGCACTGATGGAGCACTACGAGACCGCGTTCGCGCGCCACGGCGTCACCGTCGCCCAGATCTTGCTGACGCAGGCCGACGTCAGCGCCCGCGCCCGGTACCTCAACGCGCGCAACACGCTGACGACGCTCCTCGGCTACGGCGTGGTGCCTATCATCAACGAGAACGACACCGTCGCCGTCGAGGAGATCAAGTTCGGCGACAATGACAACCTGAGCGCGCTGGTCGCGCAGTTGATCGACGCGGACCTCCTGGTTCTCCTGACCGATGTCGATGGGCTGTACACCGGCGACCCGAGCCGCGATCCGCAGGCGCGGAAGCTCGACACGGTGGAGGCCGTGACCCCGGAGATCGAGCGGCTGGTTTGGTCCGACGCCGACCGGGTCGCGGTGGGCGGCATGGCCACGAAGCTCCAGGCGGCGCAGAAGGCCGCGGCGTCGGGCGTGCCGATGGTCATCGCGAGCGGCCGCGAGCCGGGCACGCTCGCGCGCGTCCTCCGCGGCGAGCCGGTGGGCACCTACTTCCCGCCGCGCGGCGATCGCCTGACCGCGCGCAAGCGCTGGATCGCGTTCGCGGTCCCGCCGCAGGGTCGGCTCCTCGTCGACGCGGGCGCCCGGCAGGCGCTGATCGAGCGGGGCAAGAGCCTCCTGCCCTCGGGCGTCGTCGACATTGAGGGGGACTTCGACGCCGGGGAGGTGGTGGCCCTGTGCGCCGCCGACGGCGACGGCAAGGAATTCGCGCGCGGGCTCGTCAACTTCGACGCGCAGGAGCTCCGGATGATCCGGCGCGCCAAGACCACCGAGATCGAGAGCCTGCTAGGATATAAGAGCTTCGACGAGGTCGTCCACCGCGACAACCTCGTCGTGCTGTGAGGGGGTCATGGACATCCGAGCGCTCGTAGAGGCGAAGGCCCGGGCCGCGTGCGGGGCGAAGACCGCGCTGGCGCTCACCCCGACGCGGCTGAGAAACGAGGCCCTCCTCCAGATGGGCCGCGGGCTCGAGGAGAAGGCGCGGCCGATCCTCGAGGCCAACCGGGCCGACCTCGATCGGGCCCGCGCGCGCGGCCACCCGCGCGCCTTCCTCGACCGCCTGACCCTGACGGACGGCCGGATCGAGGAGATGGCGCAGGCGCTGCGCCAGATCGCCGCCCTTCCCGATCCCATCGGCGAGACGGTCGACGTCTGGCGCCGGCCGAACGGCCTGGAGATCTCACGGGTCCGGGTGCCGCTCGGGGTCATCGGCTTCGTCTACGAGTCGCGGCCGAACGTGACCGCCGACGCCGCGGGCCTCTGCCTTAAGTCCGGCAACGCCGTCGTGCTCCGCGGCGGCAGCGAGGCGACCGAGTCCAACGCGTTGATCGCGGCCGTGCTCGCGAAATCGATCGAGAAGGTGGGCGCGCCCGCGGACGCAATCCAGTTCATCGAGAACCCAGACCGGGCCGCGGTGCTGGCCCTGCTCGAGATGGATCGCTACCTCGACCTGATCATCCCGCGGGGCGGCGAGGCGTTCGTGCGCCTCGTGGCGGAGCGGGCGCGCGTTCCCGTCCTCAAGCACGACAAGGGGTTGGTCCACATCTACGTGGACGCGGCGGCCGACGTCGCGATGGCGGTCGAGCTCACGGACAACGCGAAGACGCAGCGCCCCGGGGTCTGCAACGCGGTCGAGACCCTGCTCGTGCACCACGATATCGCGGCCGAGTTCCTGCCGGCGGTGGCGGCCCGCCTCGCGGCGGCCGGCGTCGAGCTCCGCGGCTGCCCGCGCACGCTCGCGCTCGTGCCCTCGGCGCGCCCCGCCCGGGACGAGGACTGGGACACCGAATACCTCGACCTGATCCTCGCGGTGAAGGTCGTCGACGATCTCGACGAGGCGATCCGCCACATCCGGAGGCACGGCTCGGGCCTGGCCGAGGCCATCGTCACCAAGGACCTCCGGCAGGCGCGCCGGTTCACCCGAGAGGTCGACGCCGCCGCCGTCCTTGTCAACGCGTCGACCCGCCTCGTGGACGGCAACCAGTTCGGCATGGGGGCGGAGATGGGCATCTCGACCTCCCGGCTCCACGCGCGGGGCCCCGTGGGCCTCGAGGAGTTGACGACCACCAAGTTCGTGGTGCAGGGCGACGGGCAGGTGCGGGAGTAGCCGCCGGTGGCCCGGACGGCACTCTTCGGCGGGTCCTTCAATCCGATCCACTGCGGTCACCTCCTGCTCGCCGACGAGGTGCGGGAGGCGCTCGCGCTGGATCGGGTGCTCTTCATGCCGGCCGCCCTTCCCCCCCACAAGGCGCGCCAGCAGCTGGCGCCCGCCGTCGACCGCTTCGCCATGGTGGCGCTGGCAACGGCGGGCCACCCCGCCTTCGACGTGTCGGACCTTGAGCTCCGGCGGCCGGGACCGTCCTACACCGTCGACACCGTGGAGGCGCTGCGCGCCGGCAGCGCCGACGAGCTCTTCGTGCTGGTGGGGTCGGAAACGTTCCTCGACCTTTTGAGCTGGAAGGACGCCCCCCGCCTCGCGCGCCTGGCGCGCCTGGTGGTGGTCCCGCGCGCCGGGAGCGCGTTCGACCCGGACAGTGTGCAGGCGCTGAAGGTCCTGCGCGAGATCGGGCATGAGCGCTTCGTCCGCGCGGGTCATCCCCTGCCGCCCGACGGCGTGCTGATCGTCCCTGCCGCGTCCCTCCCGATCTCGGCATCGGACCTGCGGCGCCGAGCCCGCGAGGGGCGCTCGCTCGCCTATCGCCTGCCGGACGCCGTGATCGCGTACATCCGGGCGCGGC
>QHRX01000273.1 GCA_003221455.1 Candidatus Rokuibacteriota bacterium | reverse complement strand
TCTGGACGGCGTTGGCGACCGCCCGGGCGAAGTCCGGGTAGTCGACCGGCTCTTCGGAAAACGTGCCGAGGTCCAACAGGTCGTGACCGTCGGCCTGCAGGGCATCGACGAGCGCGTCCTTGAGCGGGAACCCCGCGTGATCACACCCGAACGCGATGCGCATGGGTGCCTCAGTATGTCAGGACTCGGGCGGGATCGGCAACTTCACGGGGGTTCGACGACGAGGGTGTCGTAGAGGCGGCGCTGGCGGGCCAGGGCCTGACGGTACCGGTCGCGCCGGAGGGGGTCGGGTACGATCAGCTCGCCCCCGCCCATCGGCGCGGCGGCGAGGCCGGGTGGGAGCCCGAGCGCGTCGAGGGCGAGGAGCGCCGCGCCGCGGCTCGAAGCTTCGCTCTCGCCGCCGAGCGTGAGCGCCCGGCCGAGCGCGTCCGCGATCATCTGAGCCCAGACGCGCGAGCGGACGAGCCCACCGCCGGAGGCGACGACCTCGTGCGCCGGGGCGGCGAGCGGCGCGAGGCGCTCGTAGATCAGCCCGAGGCGGAGGGCCACGCTCTCGAGCGCCGCCTGGAGGATCTCGATCGGCGTCGTGGTGAGCGAGAGCCCAGCGACCGCCGCCCGGGCCCGCCCGCGCCACCCCGGGCTCCGCTCGCCCGCCAGGAAGGGCAGGACCGCGAGCCCGTGGTCGCGCTCCGTCGCCCGCCTGAGGCGGCCCTCGAGCTCGTGCTCGGGCGGCAGCCGGAGCACGTCGAGGCACCACGCGTAGACGTTGCCGCCCTCGGACAGGGCGCCGCCCACGACCGAGAGCCGCCCGTCGATCCGGTAACGCCAGAGCCCTCGCGGCGCCGCCGCCGGCGGCGCCGGGGTGACGAGCCGCATCGCCGCCGAGGTGCCGACGTTGATCGCGATGCGGGTCGGTCCCGTGCACCCGGAGCCGACGTTGCCGGCGGCGCCGTCGCCGACGGCCGGGAACCACGCCGCCTCACGGAGCCCGGGCCAGCGGGCGGCCCACGGCGCCCGGAGCCCTCGCCACGGCTCGCCGCGGTCCCGGAGCGGGAAGAGCCGCGCCGCGTCGAGGCCGACGGCCTCCAGCATCGACCGATCCCAGCGCACGCCCTCCTGGTTGAACAGACCGGTGGCCGAGGCCATGGAGATGCTCGTCGCCCCCTCGCCGAACCACTCGAGGGCCAAGAGCTCGCCGATCGAGCCCCAGCGCTCGACGGCCGGGCGCTCGGCGCGCGTGGCGAGCCAGCAGAGCTTGGCCGGCCAGTAGGAGGAGTGGAGGTGGCAGCCGGTGCGCGCGTGGACCTCACCCTCGTCGAGCCGCGCCCGGAGCGTGTCCACGGCGGCGGCGCTGCGCGTGTCCGCCCACATGTAGAGGGGCGTGACGGGGCGGTCCCGCGCGTCGAAGCCGAGGAGCCCGTGCCAGAAGGTCGACAGACCGACGGCGCGGATCTCGCCCGCGCGGGGGAGCACGGCGTCGACGCAGGCGGCGGTCGCCTCGAGCAGCCGAGCCGGGTCGTGCTCGACGCCGCCGTCCGGCGTCGTCCAGGGCTCGTAGGGCGCCCGGTGCTCGACGCCGTTGGTGCGGGAGCCGTCGGCGCCGTAGACGCTCGCGCGGGCCGACGAGGTGCCGACGTCGAGGGCGAGGATCATCGGATGGAGTCGCTATCGTAGAATGAACGCGGGAGGCCTGCCATGTCTGAGGAGTGGGAGCTCTTGACCGTGCGCGGCCTCGCGGCGACGGACGAGCGGGCCGACGAGTTCGCCGGGACGCTCGTGATCCACCGCGCGGGCAGCGCCGAGCCGGTCGAATCGATCCAGGTCCGCGTCAAGCGCGCCATCCTCGAGGAGGTGCACGCCACGCTCGGCCGCCTCCTCACGCGATCGGTGGGGTTCAGACGCCGCTGAGCCGCGCGGCGTCGCCCCCCTCCCGACGCCGCCCAGGCGGGACCGGTGCTAGAATAACCCGCCGCAGGAGGTGACGCGATGACCCGCATCAGAGTGCTCAGTCCCGTTGGCACCGCGAAGCGCGCGAGCACCGCGGCGCCCCCGCTGCCGGCCGACCTCGCCGGACGCGCGGTCGGCTTCATCGACAACAACAAGGCGAACTTCGACCGGCTCGTCGACGACATCGGTGCCCTCCTCCGCGAGCGGTACGGCGTCCGGCGGGTCCTGCACCGGAAGAAGGCGAACGCGTCGACGCCGGCGCCGCCCGCGGTCCTGGCCGAGCTCGCCAAGGAGTGCGACCTCGTCTTCGCCGGCTCCGCCGACTGAGGCTCCTGCACGTCGTGGAGTCTCCACGACGCCATCGAGCTGGCGAAGGGCGGCACACCGGCGGGCCTCATCGGGACGACCGCGTTCCAGGGGCTCGCGCTGGGCGAGCTCGAGGCGCTCGGCATCAGCGGGCTCCCGCTGCTGATCGTGCAGCACCCGCTCGGCGGCGAGAAACCCGACGGCGTCAAGCGCCGGGCGCAGCAGGCGGTGGAACAGCTGGCGAGCCTCCTGTGTCGGAGCTGAGCCCCTTCATCGAGGTCGAGGACACCCCAGAGGCGGTGCTGGCGGCGTTCGTCGAGCGGCAGTGGTGCGACGGGCTGCCGATCGTTCCCCCGACCGAGGCGCGCGTCCGCGCCATGCTCGGCCGCGCGGAGCCCGAGCGATCGCTCGGCGCCATGCCGCCGCTCTGGCGCCAGGCCACGCTCGAAAAGCTCGCGGTCAACGCGGTGATGGCCGGCGGCGAGCCCGCCGCCTTCCCGGTCATCGTGGCCGCCGTCGAGGCGATGCTGGATCCCGCCTTCAATCTCTACGGGGTGCAGGCGACGACGCATCCGGTCGCACCGCTCCTGATCGTCAACGGCCCGTACGCCCGCCGGATCGGGCTCCACGCCGGGAGCGGGTGCCTCGGCCCCGGCTTCCGCGCCAACGCGACGATCGGCCGCGCCCTCCGGCTGATCCTCATGAACGTCGGCGGGGCCTACGCGCTCGCCGAGAACGAGGCGGCCAACCCCTGGGGGCCGCTCCACGCCGGCGACGTCGTGACGATCTTTGGGGGCGAGGCGCCCCACAACGTCAACGACCACGTCTCGACCACCGCCGCCGGCATCCTCCACACGATCGCGGACACGTCGGTCTCGCTCGGCTCCAACGTGGGCTGGTACTTCTCGCAGAGCCAGCTCCTGATCGTCTTCGGGCCCGAGCACGCGGCGACCGTCCACGGCGACGGCTTCGGCCGGGCGGACGTCCAGCGCTTCATCTTCGAGTACGCGCGGCTGCCGCTCCGGACGCTCAAGCTCGGCGGCATGTGGGGGATCCAGGACTGGCCGCCCTGGATGAAC
>QHRX01000181.1 GCA_003221455.1 Candidatus Rokuibacteriota bacterium | reverse complement strand
CTTGGCGAGCTGGGCCTTTTGCACCGCGACGGTCGCCCTCATCTGGTCCACGACCATCTGAAAGGGGCGAGGATCGATCTTGGCGCAGAGCTGCCCGGCCCTCACGGGCGTGTTGTAGTCGCAGTACAGGCGCTCGACGCGACCGGAGACGTAGGTGCCGACCATGACCACCGTCACCGGGTTCACGGTGCCGGTCGCTGTCACCGCCACCGCGACCGCACCGCGAGTCACCGGCGCCGTGACGTACTGGGCGGTCGCGTCCTTCCCGGTCCCCCAATAGGCGGCGCTCCCGCCTAGCCCCGCCAGGACGACGACCGCGGCGAGCCAGCGGCGCCACCGGCGTGGGCTCCGGCGCCCGCGCGGGGATGGCGCCAGTTTCCCGCGGGCGTTGACATCGGTCGGGGCCCCGTTTTCGCTCCCCTCAGGCGGGGAGAGGTGCGTCACTTGTTCGAAATCCACGTTCCCCTCCTCCTTACACACTCACCATCCGGCCACGCGCACTGTCGAGCGCTCCGAGTCCTTCGTCCAGCATGGCGTCAGCCCACTCGCGAGCCCGCGGAGCCTGGCTGACGGCATCGCGCTTCGCGCCGTGCAGGCACTCGAGGGCCGTGTAGAAGGCGAGGTTGATCACGGCGTCCCCGCGGCCCGACGCGCGGTACGCCTCGCCGAATCGCTCGCCGGCGCCGTCCAAGCCATGGAGTGAGCCCAGATGCTTCAGCGCCAACCGCCGGAGCGACACCAGGAACCAGGCGACGTCTCGTCCCGGATCCCCCACGTCATAGTCGTCCAGATCGATCGTGGCCGTGCGCCGACCGCTCAAGATCACGTGCTCGGGGATGTAGCTGCCGTGCCCCATGCAGCCGGCGAGGGCGCCTGCCGTCGGCGCCACCGCTTCGAGCCGCCGGAAGAGCCGCTCCGCTTTGGCGGCGAGCGGCTCCCCGAGGCGCGCGATCAGATCCGTCCAATAGCGGTACCGGGAAAACTCCGCGGCGAGGTCGGCCACGTGACCCAGCGGCGGTGCCGTCCGATGGAAGCGTGCGAGCCACTGCCCGCAACGCTCGGCGGCCGCGAGGTGGAGGTCCGGGCCGCCGTTCAGGAAGATCTCTTTCGCCGACGGCCCCTGAACCTTCTCCTCCAGCCTCACCCCCAACGACGCCAGGTAGACGAACGGCTGGGCGATCGAGAAGTCCGCCTCCGGGCCAAACCCGGCCTGCCCGAGGGCCTGCATCGCCCAGAAGACGTCCGAGCGGTGGCCCGTGTACACTTTGCCGATCACGCTGTGCCAGCCCTCCTCGGTCCTCAGGGCGATCTCGAACGTGCAGCGGTCGCCGTGCCACTTGAGCGCGCGGGCGCGCACCGCCTGCCCGGTGCCCCGACGCCACTCGGCGGCGCAGAGCCGATCGAGCGCGTCCCTAACCCCTCCGTGCTCGAGCACGGCCCTGAAGGGGGCGAGCCGCTCGGTCATGTCCGCCGCGGCGAACTCGACTTTCATCGGCAGGTGTCCTCCACGTCAGTCACCCCTCGCGAAATGGTCGTCCAGGACGGCACGCAGCTCCCTCAGGAAGCTCGCAAACTTGTGCGAGAGGGTGCGGTGGTGGCCCCACCAGCCCAGCCACTTCAGCGATTGATGGAGGATGACGGCGGCCAAGTCCTGGTCAAACGTTTCCCGCTCCAGGTGCGCTCCCGTCGCGGTCTGGTACTCCTCGAAGTACGCGGCCCGCATGACCTGCTTCTGTTCCTCGGTCCACTTGCCCGAGGTGAGGCTGGCCAGATCGAAGGCCCCCGGACCCAGCGCCGCCGTTTCCCAGTCGATCACGGCGATCTTCTGGGCGACGTGGCCCCTGCGGAGCATGATGTTCTGTCCGAACAGCTGTCCGTGGATCACCTGGCGGGGAAGCCTGCCGAGACGGTCGATGCGTCTCGCGTAGCACTCGAGGCCCCGCTCGACGAGCCGGCGTTCCCGGGCGTCGAGGTTCGGGAGGATCTGCCGTGCGCGCTCGGCGCACGTCCAGTAATAGGCGGGGTCGTGCCGCGGAAGGAAGCACGTTCGCGCCTCGGGCAGATCGCGGGTCGCCGCGTGGAATCGCGCCGCCCACCGGGCGGCCACGGTCCAGCGGTTCACGTCGGCAAAGCTCCGCAGCAACGACCTGCCGCCGTCTTCGAGGAAGATCCAGTAGCGACCGTGCTCGGGCTCCCACCGGGAGGCGTAGAGGTGGAGGGTTCCGAAGCGCTCCGGGGACAGGATCGTCTGGTACATCTGCAACTCCCGGCGGCTCGGCCCGAGGTCCTGCTCGCGCACCGCCCGCGCCTTCTCCAGCTGGTGCTCCGGATCCAGATCTTTGAAAAACACGCGCAGCGGTCTGCCGCCGTCGAGCGAGACGTGCAGGCGCTCGGTGCGGAAGCTCGAGCTCGACTCCAAGAACTCCCGGCGCATCTCCCGGATCCGCACGGGTTGGCCGCGGAGGCGGGAGAGCCCTTCCTCGAGGGTCTCCGTCATCAGGCGGGCGATCCGATCGTCGCCGACCTCGGTGCGCCAGGGCGCGATCGCGCTCACCGCCGGCACGCGAGCGATGGGGTCGCCTCCACGAGACGGCCCCCCTCCAGTTCTAGCCGCACGTCACAGGTGACGACCGCGCTGGGTCGGTGCGTGATCAGGAACGCGGTGCGACCCCGCATCAGGCGATCCATCGCCTCCAGGATCGCGGCTTCAGTCGTCACGTCGACCGAACTCGTGGGCTCGTCGAGGATCAAGAGCGGCGCGTCTTTCAGGAAGGCGCGCGCGAGCGCGATCCGCTGGCGCTCGCCGCCGGAGAGCTGCATCCCGCGCTCTCCGACCGGCGTCGCGTAGCCGCGCGGCAGGCGGGCGATGAAGTCGTGCGCCTCCGCCGCCCGGGCCGCCCGGACGATGTCGAGGTCGCTCGCCCCCGGGTGGCCATAGGCGATGTTCTCCGCGATGCTCGCCGAAAACAGCACCGGCTCCTGGAGGACGATGGCGAATTGGGCGCGCAGGTCGGCGAGGCGGTAGTCGCGTAGGTCCATGCCGTCGAGGAGGATCGCGCCGGCCATGGGGTCGTAGAAGCGCGTCAGGAGACTCACCAGGGTCGTCTTGCCGGCCCCCGTCGTCCCCACGATCGCGGCGCGGGTACCGGGGGGCACGTCGAACGAGACGTCCTCCAGCACCGGATGGCCCGAGCCGTAGGCGAACGACACATGCCGGAACGCCAGCGCACCGGCGGCCCGCAGGAGCGGCCGGGCGTTGGCGCGCTCGGGGACGTCGGGGCGCTCGCTGAGGAGGGCGAACGCCCGCTCGGCGCTCGCGAGGGAGGACTGGAGACTCGACGCCTTTCGGCTCATCGCCTTCAGGGGCTCGTACAGCTGTCCCAGGTAGCCCATCACCAACAGCAGCTGCCCCAGCGTGAGGACCCCCGCCCGGACGTGGCCCACGCCGATGAGCAGGACGGCGGCCATGCCGAACGCGGTGGTGACTCCCACCCAGAGACCGTAGCGGCCTTCGAGCCGGGCGAAGCCGATCCGGGCCCCCATGCCCTCGCGCGAGCGGTGGACGAACCGCTCGGTCTCACGGGTCTCCTGCCCGAACGCCTTCACCACCCGCAGCGCCCCGAGTGTCTCCTGCACGACCGCCAGCGCCGAGCTCTCGAGCCTCTTCGCGCGCCGCCACTGGCTGCGCATGCGCCCCCGATAGACGCGCGACAGGACGAAGAGCGGAGGCGAAATCGCCAGGGCGACGAGCGCGAGCTGCCAGTCGAGGTGGGCGGTGACCGCGATCATCGTCGCGAGGGTGACCGCCGCCGATGCGAACGGAATGGCGCCCTCTACCATGACGTTCTGGATCGCCAGCGCGTCGTGCTGGATCCGGTAGAGGGAGTCGGCCGTTCCCTTCGAGTCGTGGTACGAGAGGGACAGGCGCTGGACCTGGTCCACGAGGCGGGCCCGGAAATCGAGGACCAGCCGCTCCCCGACCCAGGTGCGCAGGAGCGTCCCGGCGACGACCTGCATCTGACCGATCGCCGCGACGACCACGAGCAAGCCAATGGCGAACAGCAGGATCGCGGCGGACGAGCGTGTGACGGCGGCGGGGAGGAGCGGGCGCAAGAAGGCCGGCAGGGGGCGCGTGCCGAGGACCGAGTCCACCACGAGCTTGAGCGGCAGCGGAGTGAGGAGCGCCACCGGGCTCGCGAGGAGCCCCAGCCCGAAGGCACCCGCGAGGTGGAGCCAGTACGGGCGCGCCTGCCCTAACAGCCGCCGGTACAGCGCGACCTCGGCCATCAGGCGCCTCCGTCGCGGAGTCGTCCGAGGCCCCGGGCGATCGTCGCCATGGCGGCCGTGCACTGTTCAAACGTGCGGAGCGCGGCCAGCAGGGCGACGAGGCCGAGGATCGCGGCGGCCGGCCAGGCACGGTCGTGAAGCGCGCCGATCGCGAGCGCCACGAACCCGAGGGTGAGCACCGGGCCCGATGCCGGGACATGGGGCCACGACCGCAGCCGCAGGAGCTGCCCCGCCTCGTGGTCTTCGACCCCCAGGAGCAGTCGGGCGCCGCCGAAGCCTCCCCCCCGCACCTCCAGGTCCCAGCCGTCATGCTCGCCGCCCTGAAGCACACAGGCGCCCTCCGCCCGGCTGGCGGCTTCAATCGACGTGAGCCACTGGTCCGGCGCCCGCCAGTGCTCGCTCCACAGGGAGGCCGTCCTGGGCCAGAGCGGCGCCGGTTGTGGCGTGCCGCGGCAGCGCCAGGGGGTGAGGCCCTCTGTGAGCCGCCCCCGCAGACGGGCGAGCGGCTGGAGCAGATGGAGCGCTACCGTCACCATCCGCCGTCCGAGCCTCGCCGCCCCGCGGGGCGGCGCGTCCCGGAACGAGGCGCGGGACGCGCTCAGGCAGGCCTGCGCCAGCGGCGGCAGGGCGGCCCCCGCGAGCAGCGGCAGCAAGAGCTTGAGCGGGCGCCAGGCGACGCTCAACGCGACCAGTCCCGTCAGGATCGCGATCATTAGATACCATTCCGGCATCTGCGGCAGCGACCCGAGCAGGCTCGGCGCGGGCTCATAGAGCGACTGATACGGAGCGACGCCCCAGACGCCGTGATAGACGCGCGCCCGGCGCCACCGGAGTGCGTGCGGCCGTCCGCTGCCGTAGAGGCGACCGGCCCAGCGCACGTGCCCGGGACCGTTGTATTTCTCCGGCCACTTCCGCTCCAGCATCGCCTCCGCCCGGCCGTACCCGATCTGCTGCCTCCAGTAGGCGCGGACCGAGTTCCGGCGGTGGTGCCAGACCACGGCGGCCGGGCTGAAGCCGAGCGTCCAGCCCCGCGTCTGGAGCCGCCAGCAGACATCCACGTCGTCGCCGGCGGCACGGAACTGCGGGTCGAAGCCGCCGATCGCCTCGAGGCAGGCCTTGCGGAACGCCATGTTGCAGCCGGGGATGTGCTCCGCCTCGCCGTCGGTCAGGAGGACGTGAACGGGCCCGCCCGGCGCCCGCGCGACGCACTCGGCGATCGGTCCGTCACCCGGCGGCGCGATATTCGGTCCGCCCACCGCGGCGTGCGACGTGCTGCGGAAGCAGGCCGCGAGATAGGTGAGCCAGTGCGGATCGGGGTAGGCGTCGTCGTCGGTGTAGGCGACGATCTCGCCCGCGGCCGCGGCGAGGCCCGTGTTGCGCGCGCTCGCGAGGCCACGGTTCTCGGTCTGGATCAGCCGACAGGCGTACTGGCGGGCGATGGCGGCGGTCGCGTCGGTCGACCCGTCGTCCACCACGATGACCTCGTAATCGGGATAGGCGAGGTGCGTCAGTCCCTCCAGACAGTCGCGGATGGTGCGCGCGCCATTGTACGTGCACACGACCACCGAGATTCGGGGCCACGGGAGGCTCGGTGAGAACGGCACCTCGCCGAACGCGTCCCGGACCGCATGCAGCGCGGGCTTGGGGGACCGGTCGACCCGGGTGAGGCCGAAGGCCCAGTCCTCCACGTCGTGGCCGTGCCGATACCACTCGTCGGTCCAGGCGAACACGAAGACGCCGGCACAGCCGGCGGCGAACGCGCTCCGCACCTGCCAGGCGAGCGAGCGCGCCTGGACGCCCTCGTCGTGGCGGAGGCCGTCAAGCCCGAGCTCGCTCATGAGGAGCGGTCGATCGCCGGCGAGATTCTGCAGACGGGCCAGGTAGGCCTCAAACCGGTCCTGCGACTCGAGGTACACGTTGAAGCACACGAGGTCGAGGAACGGCAGCTGGAGGTATTCCGTCGTGGGGTAGTTCACGTATGTCACGAGCCCGCCGGGGTCCTCCTCCATGACCGCCCGGTACAGCCGCTCGAGGTAGCGCTCGATCCTTCGGCGGCCCAGCCAGCGCGCCATCGGCGCCGGGATCTCGTTGCCGAGGGCGTAGCACAAGAGCGCCGGATGACCGGCGTTGTCCCGGACCTTCGCGCGGACCAGCGCCTCGATCTCCGACAGGCTCTTCTTCCGATCGATGAGGAAGCCGAGATACTGCTCGGCGGATAACCCGACCATGACCCGGAGGCCGTGCCGCTCGGCGGCGTCGAGGAGAGAACGCGGAGGCGACGTGTGCGGAATGCGGACGGTGTTGATCCCGTTCGACGCCATGAGCGCCAGGTCCCGCTCGATGACGTCGACCTCCTGGTATTCGCGGCCGCTCGCGTCGGGGCGAAACGCCCCGTAGGTCACGCCGCGGACGTAGAATTTCGCGTCGCCGGCGAAGATGAATTTGCCCCGCGCCTGCGGCCGGGCGAGTCCCGGAATGGAGATCGGCGCGGCCCCGCGGGCGGCGTCCGAGACGCTGGCCCGCGGGCGCCGCCCGTCGGCCGTCAGCGAGTCGGGGGGCGGGGCGATCAACACGGTCGGTTTCCTACGCCGAGACCGGGCGACCTTGCACGGGGGTGCGGCTCGCGAACCAAGCGATCGTCCGCCTCAGTCCCTCCCGGAGGGGCACGGCCGGGGTCCACCCGAGCCTCGCCTGGGCCTTCCGAATGTCCGGGCGCCGGCGCGTGGGATCATCCTGGGGCAGCGGCCGGTGAACGATGTCCGGCGCACCCCCCCCGACGAGCGCGGCCACGGTCTCGGCCAGCTCCAGGAGGGTCACCTCTTCGGGGTTGCCCAGGTTGAAAACCTCGCCCGCGAGTCCGTCGTCGGTGGCGAGCCGGTAGATACCGTCGACCAGATCGTCCACGAAGCAGAAGCTCCTCGTCTGCCGGCCGTCACCGTGCACGGGAAACGGCGTCCCCGCCAGCGCGTGGGTGATGAATTGCGGGATGACGCGACCGTCGCCGGCGCGCATGCGCGGGCCGTAGGTATTGAAGATCCTGGCGATCCGCGTATCCAGTCCGTACGAGCGGTGGTGCGCCATCGTCAGGGCCTCGCCGAAGCGCTTGGCCTCGTCGTACCCGCTCCGCGGACCGATCGGGTTGACGTGGCCCCAGTACGCTTCGGGCTGCGGGTGGACCTGGGGATCGCCGTAGACCTCACTGGTGGAGGCCAGCAGGTATCGCGCCTGACGCGCCTTGGCGAGCCCGAGCGTGCGCAGGGCGCCGACGCTATCGACCTTGAGGGTATGGATCGGATACCGCAGGTAGTCTCGGGGGCTGGCGGGACAGGCGAAGTGCAGGATGAGATCGACGGGATCGTCGACGACGAACGGCCTCGCCACGTCCTGCCGCAGGAACCGGAACCGACGGTCGCCGCCCAGATGGGCCAGGTTTCCGGCCGCCCCCGTGAGCAGGCTGTCGATCCCCAGGACGCGCCAGTCCCGCGCCAGAAAATAGTCGCACAGGTGCGAGCCGAGGAATCCGGCCGCCCCCGTGATCAACACGGTCGCCGAAGATCGGCGCTGGTGGGTCACACCCGCTCCCGCTGCGGCTCCGCACGCGGGGCAACCTCCCCGCGACCGAGGCTATAGTATTCGAAGCCGGCCACCTGCATCTGCGCCGGCTCGAAGAGATTTCGTCCGTCGACGATGATCGGGGTTCGCATGAGCGACCGAACCCGGCCGAGGTCGAGCGACCGGAACTCCTCCCAGTCGGTGAGGACGACCAGCGCATGGGCGCCCCGGACCGCCTCGATGGCCGATTCCACATAGGTCAGCCGGTCATCCGGTGGATGGAGCGTCTTCAGTCTCGGCATGGCGGCGGGGTCGTAGACTCGCAGGATGGCGCCGGCCTCGTGCAGCCGGGGGATGACCCCCAGGCTCGGCGCCCCGCGGATGTCGTCCGTATCCGGCTTGAACGCCACGCCGAGGACGGCGACGACCTTGTGCCGCACCACCCACAACGCCCGCTCGACCTTGGCCAGCAGCCGGTCGACCCGCGCGCTGTTGATGTGCTCGACCGCTCTGAGCATGCCGATATCAACGCCCTTGTCCTCGGCCACCCGGATGAGGGCGCTCAGATCCTTGGGCAGGCAGGAGCCGCCGAAGCCCAGGCCGGCTCGGAGGAAATCGCTGCCGACCCGGGGATCCAGGCCGACGCCCCGGGCCACGGTCGTCACGTCGACGCCGAGCTCCTCGCACAGGTCGGCCACCAGGTTGATGAAGGAGATCTTGGTGGCGAGGAAGGCGTTGGCCGTCTGCTTGATCAACTCGGCCGTCGTGACGCTCGTCACGACGATCGGGCAGTCGAAGCTCCGTTGATAGAGGTCGAGCAGCAGCGAGCGCGCCCGGCCGGTATCGGCGCCGATGACGATCCGGGCCGGCGCGAGGAAGTCGCGAACCGCCGACCCCTCGCGGAGGAACTCCGGATTGCTGGCGACGTCGAACTCGCGCTCCCGGCCGGCCAGGCGGCGGATCGTCCAGTCGATCCAGTAGGCGGTGCGGGCGGGAACGGTGCTCTTCTCCACGACCAGCTTGTAGCCGTCCAGCAGCGGGGCGATCGTGCGGGCAACTTCCTCGACCTGGTAGAGGTCGGCCCGTCCATCCGCCCGGGGCGGCGTCCCCACGCAGAGGAAGATGATGTCGGCGGCGGCCGTCGCCTCCTCGGCTCGCGTCGTGAACCTGAGCCGGCCGGCCTGCAGGTTGGAGGTCAGCAACTCCTGCAGACCCGGCTCGTGGAAGGTGGGCCTTCCGTCCGCGAGACGCGCCACGATGTCCGGATCCTTGTCGATCGCGGTCACCGCGTGGCCGAGCTCAGCGAGCCCCACCGACGTGACCAGTCCCGCGTAGCCCGTGCCGAAGACTCCGAGCCTCATGTCCAAGGAGGCACCTCCGATGCTCGCGTAAGCGACTGAGGCACTACCGAGTCATTACGATCTGATTACGAGTGTGTATAAGTTTATCCGCCCCCGTTTTCAATCCAATGAATCCCTCATTTCGAACCGCGGAAAGCCCGGAGCTCGGTCGGAGGGTTGGGACTCCGACCGCGGTGTCCGCCAACTTTTCGTCGCGGCAGAGGAGTGCGCCGCGACCGACACATACGCTCGTTTCGAAATCGGGAGAGGCAAACACGGTGAACACCCGAATCGGACGGGGAAAAGCACTGAGGGTTCCGGAAAATCTGGCCGGGCGTGATTTCCGGAAACCCGGTCACACGGCGAGCCCCGGACTACGGCGGATGCCCCGGGAACGCCCGGATCGGAACCCTCGCGCCCGAGCCCCCTGACGTCTGCGGCGCGATCAGTCTCGGATCACGATCGCGAAGCCGAAGGCGCGTAGCTCGGCGTCGATGGCGTGCCGCGCCCGCCGGTCCCGCTGCCGACGGTCGACCGGCCGCTCGGCCGCACGCCTGCGTCGGTCGGCCACGCGCCGGTCGCGTACGACCTCGATCGGCGCGGCGCGGTGGAACTTCCGCTTGAAGTACTCGTAGAGTTCCCGCCGGTCACGGAGGGCGATGACGATGTACGGCTTGATCGCCGGTACGCGGGGAGTCTGGCGGCGGGCGATTGCCTCCGTGCTCGGGGCCGCCGCCGTGCGGGTCTCGGCCTCGGCCCCGTGCACGGAGAGATGCGGCAGGGTGGAGGGTAAGCCCAGTCCACACTGCGGGCAGAACTCGGCGATGTCTCGCACCATGACACGACATCGCGGACAGCGTTTGTATCCGAACTCCGGCGTCCTCAGCTGCTTCACGAACTCGTAGAGCGCGCTCTTGCCGCCGCGATAGCCAGCCAGCCGGACGCGCGACAGGACTTCGGCGCTCGAGAGGTCGGGAGCCTCGCGAAGCCACTGTGCGACCTGAGACGCGTACGGCGCCACCTTCGACGGACGCCCCTTGGGGCGGGGTGCGGAGCCCTCCATGGCAGGACTCCAGGGCAAGTCTGATACCGAAATGGGATCGATGAAATATCAACGTCTTCGGGGACGCTGCTCGGGAGCGAGCCTCCCAGTCGACGACAGGGGCTCACCGCGAGCGGCCGTCGGGGCGGGTCCCGTCAAGGCGGCGGGTGAACTGGACAGACTTCCGGCCGCGTGGGGGCGCTGCGCGACTCCGACTCTATCGCCTACTAGGCGCCGAAGCTCTCGCCGGCGTCGCCGGCCAGGCGGAGACCCGGCCTTGGGTCGAGGAAGGGCCGCCGCGCCTTTGGGTGGTCGAGGTCGCACAGGCTCAGGAGCGAGACGGCGAGCAGGTCGAGCGAGTGGTCAGCGATCCGGCCAGCTCCCGGTTGGACTCGGTGAACCGGAGGATCGATGTCTGGCCCACGAGCGTCTGGTCGACGGAGTTCGGCTCGGCGCCCCGGAGCCGCACCGACCCTGGGAGGGGCCGAGTGCGGGCGCCGCGCCGTTGCAGATCGCCGCGTCGAGCGTCGTCTGCGAGTGGTTCACGATCGGGCCCGCGACAGGATCGTACCAGCCGTCCGAGTCGTCGTCGGTGACGACGACCGCCATCTGTCGCCACTCCGGCAGTCGCTGATATTCAGTTCGACATCAGTTTCGCAGATGCGGTGGTGTCGTCGTCTGCGACGTCGCGCGGTTACGGAGCATGAACCCGACTTCGGTCTGAAATGTAGTGCCACCATCGGTGCATGTCTTTCCTGATCCCGGAGCAAGACGTGCCGATGATGGCGATGGGTTCGTGCGCGTGAAGCGTTGGGGCAACGGCCCCGCACGCGCGCGAGTCTCTTCAGATCCGTCGCGACGGCCGCCGAATCCGCCAACAGGTGATCGCCACGCTGGGCCGGCGCGATCAGCGGGCTCGAGCCGCTTCGCCGGCACAGCGCATCAGGCGAACCGGTTCAGGATCTTCGAGAGCTCTGCGAGAGGTGGCCGATCTTTCGGATCCGGCTCGAGACACCGATCAATGGCCGTGGCGAGCCGGAGTGGCAAGCGGCAGTATGTGCGCACAGATTTCGCCCGGCGTGTGAGTTGCTCGTAGTCCCCGTTTGTGTCGGCAGCAGGAAACGCCTTGCGGCCGGTGGCCGCCTCGAAGAGGACCACGCCGATTCCCCAGACGTCGGTCGCCGGGGCAACCGAATCCCCGCGAGCTTGCTCGGGAGCCAAGTATTGACAGGTTCCCGCCCCCTGGTGCCCCGGTCCTGGCCGCCGGGCAATGCTGAAGTCGATCACCTTCGCGCGCCCCCCCTCACACACGATGTTCGAGGGCTTCAGGTCAAGGTGCAGGAAGCCGGCGCGCTGGTGAAGGTAGTGCATGGCGGAGCACACGTGGATGCCGAGCGGCGCGAGGTCGGCCAGACCGAGGCGGCGGTTCCGCTTGATGAGGTGGGAGAGCGTCGCTCCGGTGAGCGTCTCGAGAATCAAGGCCGGCGACGGCTTCCAGAGTATCTCGTACAAGCGGACGATGTGGGGGTGGCTCAGCTGGCCGAGGAGGACCCCCTCGCGAAGCAGCGCGCGCTGTGCCTTTGTGTCGTGGCGGCGCTCCGGACGGAGGACCTTGGCGACACACCGGCAGTCGCGATCCTCGCTCCAGACGTCGTAGACATCAGCCGTCTTTCCCCGGGTCAGGCAGGCCAGCACCCTGTAATTCGAGGCCAGCCGAGTGCCGACGGGGAGGGGGGGAGCGACCGCGTCGCGTACCACGTCGCTCGACATCGTGTCACTCGACATCGTGCAGCTCAGCTCGCGCCGGCGGCGTGACGGCCCGGGAGGGAGACCCCGGATGTCTCGCGAACGACCGTCCGCCGAGGGCCGAGATCGGTCTCCGAGACCGTGATCGCCGCGCCTGGATCCTGGCCCAAGCGATAGAGGGCCGCGTAGGTACCGTCCCGCGCCAGGAGATCTCCGTGTGTGCCGCGCTCGATCACGCGTCCGTCCTGGAGGACAAGGATTGTGGTCGCCTCGCGGACGGTCATGAGGTTGTGCGACACGATGATCGTGGTCCGCCCCCGCATCAGACGCCGCAAGGGCTCCAGGATCCGTTGCCCGGACTCGGGATCGAGGTCGGAGGTCGGCTCGTCCAGGATCAGGATGGGCGAGTCGCGAATCATCGCTCGCGCAATGGCGATCCGCTGACGTTGGCCGCCGGACAGACGGCGACCCTTCTGGCCGACGACGGTGTCATATCCGTGAGGGAGCGCCGCGATGAAGTCATGCGCATCGGCAGCCGTGGCCGCGCGGACGATCTCTTCGTGGGTCGCGTTCGGCCGGCCGTAGGCGATGTTCTCGCGCACGGTCGCATCGAAGACCAGCGCCTCCTGGAGCAGTAGCGCGATGTGCTCGCGCAAGGCGTGCACCGGCAGGTCGCGCAGATCCTGGCCGTCAAGTCGGATCACGCCCTCGGTCGGGTCGTAAAAGCGTAGGAGCAGCTTGGCCAGCGTCGATTTGCCCACCCCGCTCGGCCCCACGAGGGCCAGCGTCTCGCCCGGGTCAATCCGGAACGTGACATCGGTGAGCACGGGCGTCGGGGCGTGGGGGTACCGGAACGAGACTCGCTCACACTCGATCCGTCCGCGGGCCTGCGTCGGCGGGCGGGCGTGGGGCCGGTCGAGCACGGACGGCTGCTCGTCCAGAAACTCGGCGATCCGCTCGGCCGCGGCCGACGCGGCGTAGATCGTGGTGCCGAGCTGTCCGAGGCCGCGAACGGGACTGTAGAGGCAGCCGAGGTAGGTGAGAAAGACGAGCAGCGCGCCGAGGGAGAGGCGTCCGTCCGCGAGCCGCCAGATGCCGAGCGCGATGACCGCGAGGCCGCACGCGACCTCAATCAGCGAAACCACGGGCGACACCAGCGCCTTTGTCCGAGCCGCCATCATCGACGCCTCGAACTGCCCGAGGTTCTCGCGCTGAAACCGATCGATCTCCGCCTCCTGGCGGTTGTAGGCCTGCACCAGCTGGGCGTTGGAGAAGCTTTCCTCCGCGACCGAGCTGATCGCACCGCTGCGGCGCCGTGCCTCACGGGAGGCGTGCCGGATCACGCGCGCGAACCGGAGGGGCACGAGCCAGAAGAGGGGAGCGACGATCAGCGACACCAGCGCGAGCTCCCACTGAATGTAAAAGAGGGCGCCCGCGAAGTAGATGATGCGCGAGACGTAGGCGACCATGTCCCCGACGCCCGAGAGGACAAAGCGCTCGATCGCCGCCACGTCGTTGGTGAGCCGGGAGATCATGTCACCCAGCGGTCGCCGCTCGAAGAAATCGAGCGAGAGGCCGTGGAGATGACGAAACAACCGGCTGCGAAGCGACAGGACGAACCGCCCTCCGACCCAGGCCGCCAGGTAGGCGTCGCCGACCGCGATGGCGCCGGCCACGAACGTCAGTCCGGCGTAGCCGAGGGCGATCCACCAGAACGGCCCGAAGTCGCGCGGGACGAGCACCCGATCCACGACGACCTTGAACAGCCAGATCCTGGCCGTCTCGACGGCAGGCGCCAGGACAATGAAGGGAAGGGTCAGCCAGATGAACCAGCGGTACGGCCTGGCATAGGGCCAGAAGCGTCTGAAGATTTCGCGCGGGGACAGCGGCGGCGCGGCCCCAGCGACGCCGGGCCCCGACGCACGTCGGGGCCCGGTGGAACGTCGCCGGTGGTTCAAGCGGACTCGGCTACGGCAGAGTCACGCAAATGCCGCCGATGATGCAGGGGTCGAAGCCGCCGCCCCCACCGCTGTTGGTGTCGCCGGTGTGATTGGTCTCCTCTGTCCCTCCGGTCGTTCCATGTTTCACGGTCCCGGCGAGCGCCGGCAGGACCGCTCTGAAGAATCCGCCCTGCACCCTTCTACCGTTCATCTCGTTTCCTCCTTGCTTGCGTATCGGACTGCGTAATTGCAGCCGATCGTGCCCAGTGTGAGTTCCCTGGGCGCCGCCGTCTATCCGGGAAGCCATTGATTTTTCAAGTGTGAATAACCGGGCGCCGAAAATGAGGGCTTCGCCCACCCTACGAGGGTTTCGCACTATTCGGAAACGCGACCCGTCGGTCTGGGCACCGCCTTTGAAATCGCCGCGTTTGAGTTCGCCGACCTCTGCGCGGGGCTAGGGGGTTCTCCCATGGGCTCACGTCGGGGTATCCAAGATCGGCCCCGCGTGAGGGCGCGTCGCGGCCGGCCCGCGACGCGGATATCGGAGGGGGCTCGTGGGGGCGCCAGTTCCGGGACGCGCGGTGAGCTCGACGGGCCGCCGAGGTCGCGGCTACGCCCCGCGACCGCCCACCCCATCACTGCTGACGCGGCCCTCCCCGCAGCAGGCCGGCCCGCGCGTTCCTCGCTCGGATCCGGGCCCGGCCACAACGCAGCTCAGAGCCCCCGGGACGGCCCTTACAAAGGCCAGGACCTCTGCGGAGGTCGGCGCGCGCGACGTCCGGTGTGCCCCCGTCGCTTGGAACCCTCTCGCCCGCGGGCGAGGCGTCGGGGGGTTGAGCCCCGACGAGTTCGTCTGGCACCACCTCAACAACGCCACGCCGTCAGCACGGCCCCGCCGCGGAGAGACGAAGCCTCCCGGGCCGCCAGGGCCGGGCTCCGAACGAAGGAGTGGCCGCACGCCCCGCCCCGCCGCTCGCGACACGACGCAGGCCCGATCCGCACGCTACTCGGGGCGGGCGCCCGGCAGGGGGAGACCGGTATCGGGGTCGAGGAAGAGCCTCCCCGCCTCTGGGCGATCGAAGTCAAACAGGCCCAGGAGCGAGCCGGCGGCCTCGTCGAACGAGCGGTCGCCGATCCGGCCGAGCTCCCAGTTATCCTCGATGAATCGGAGGATCGACGACTGGTCCGCGAGGGTGTGGTCAACGTAGTTCGGCCTGGCGAACGGCGAGATCACGAGGAGCGGCAGCCGCGGCCCGTAGCCGCAGCGGCCCTGGTAGGCACCGAGCGTCGGCGCCGCCCCCGCGCAGATCGCCGCGTCGACCGACGCCTGCGAGTGGTTCACGATCGGGCCCGCGACGTGGTCGTACCAGCCGTCCGAGTCGTCGTAGGTCACGATGACGGCCATCTGCCGCCACTGGGGCAATTGCTGGAGCCGGTTCAGGGTCTCGACGATGAATCGCTGCTCGGCCAGCGGCGACGAATAGCCGGCGTGGCCGTCCGCGTAGGCAGGGGCCTTGAGGAAGCTGACGGCGGGGATGGTCCCCGCCGCCGCGGCCGCCCAGAAGTCGCGCAGATCGTACTGGTGATTGGCCCGGTCCGGGCGCCCGATCATCGCGACCGACGACGGCGGGAGATGGTGCCGGTTCGCCGTCGACGCGTAGTACTGGAACGGCTCGTGGTGAGGGAGGTAGTCCTCCTTCAGCGTCCCGTCGCTCCCCACGTGGGCCGTGTGGCACCGGGCCGTGCCGCCCACCACCGAGGACGGGGCGAAGCCGCCCTGGAACCAGCCCCACGTGACGCCCCGGGCGTTCAGCAGATCGCCGACGTTCCGCCCGCTCATCGCCACCGTAACCGGCAGCATCGAGCAGTCGTCAAAGCGCGGCTGCCCATCGCCGACCATGGAGCCGGCGGCCACCGCCGGGCCCGTCGGCGTGCGCAGCGAAGCCGGGGACGCGCCGTGGGTCTGACCGGTGATCAGGTTCAGGGCGCCGGGAGTCGACGGCCCGAAGGTGGCGTTAAAGAACCGGTCGCTCATGGCGAAGTGCTGCGCGTAGTTCCAGAGCGCCGTCACGGTGTTGCCGTCGAAGTAACCCATGACGAGGCGGCGTCCGAGGCCATAGTCGTGGCACGGCCTCGACGTGGTGCTCCCGACGCCGACGAACGGCACGAACAGGTCCATGGCGCCGCCGTGGGCCGCCGCCTGTTCGGCCCAGTAGGCGTGGTTCTGGCTGCAGGTCGCGGCCTGCGAGCGGGCGAGGCGGAACGGTTGGGCCGCGTTCGGATTGTTCGGCGCCAGCAGGCCAGCACGCTGGAGGTTGTCGACCGCGGGGGTGCGGGGTGCCGCCCGGAACGCCGGCTCTCCCGGCGGGTTCGCCGCCTGCGGGTAGGTCGCGAAGTAGTGGTCGAAGGAAACGTTCTCCTGGAAGACGACCACAAGGTACCGGATCGTCGTCGTCGCGCCGGCGCCGTCTCGCGCCGCGTCCGTAGGCCCGACGCGGAGGCTGCCCCCGACGGCAAGGCAGGCGACAAGGGCCACGGCGGTCGCGAACCGACGGCTCAGCACGGTGGCACGATAGCTCCGGGCCGCGAAGGGTGCCTCGAATCCCGCCGGGAGCCGCCGGCCGCGACGACCGCCACCGTCCGTCGGCGCCCCGTCCGGGAGGGCCCGAGACCCGGAGCGCAGCGACATGCGGACCCGCGACCCACCGGGCCGCCTACCGCCCCCGACTCACCCGATCCCGCCCGCGGTCGAACTCGCTCCGACAATGCGGACACAGGACGGCTTCGACGCGGATCGGCTCGGCGCAGAACGGACAGTCGATCCTCTCCTCCGATCGGACGGGCCGCCGGATCGCCAGCAGGAGAATGCCGAAGCCGAGGAGACTCACCGCCGCCAGCCAGGGCGCCGTCCCGTTCGCGTCCGGCCGGAGACAGGCCCAGCCCAGTCCGCTCTGGCAGAGTCGGAGCAGCGCGTCGCGCTCGGCCTCCAGATCGACCATCGGGGCGGCGAGCACGAGCGGCGCTAGGCCGATCGAGCACCACCCGATCGTCCTGATGCCGTCGCGCTGACGGGTCACGTACCGGCTCTTCTGCGCCGTTCCCATGGGCGCGGCACCTCGCTACGGCTGCTCGGGTTTCGCAACGGCGTCTCGGCCGGCGGGGGATCGGCCGCGGCCTCGGCACGCAGCCGACGCCGACCGGGTCGCGCGCGAGCCGCACCGGCCGGAGCGCGGCGGGCCGTTCCGTCTCTCGCACCGGGCGTGCCCCGAGGCGACGGACGCCGTCATCCTGGTTCGCCTCCCCCCGCCTCACCCCGCCGCCGGGCGCCCCCCGCCCGCGCGGCGCACGGCCTCGGCCCAGGTCGGCGGCAGCGCCGTCATGACGCGCATCGCCTGCGCGTGCGGCCGCATCCCGACGAAGGCGCGCAGCGCGGCGTCGTCCTCCCAGACCGAAAGCGTCCAGAACCGCTTCGCCAGCGGCTCGCCGTTGAGCGAGTAGCCGACGAGCCCCCGGGCGGCGGCGAGCTGCCTCGCGATCCGGAGCGTGTGCAGCAGGACCCACGGAATTCGGGAGAACCGCTTGAGCGGAAGCAACGAGAGCAGTACGAGGTGCTCGCGCTCGGGGCTGGCCTGACGACACCATTTCCACGGGCTCGGCGGCATGCCTCCGCATCCTCCTCCCGGCGGCTCGACCGGCCAGGCGTCACCGTGGAGACGTCCCAGCGCGCGTCGGCCAGGGCGGCGGGCCGGCGGTCGACCCGGTGGCGCCGGACGCGAACACGGGTCGGCGCGCAGACGCCTGGGCCAGGAAGGAGGCGACCGGCGGCCACGCAGCGCACGCCGTCGACCTAACTCGGAGTTCCTGAGCGGGCCCCGGGGATGGCGCCGCTCATCCCGAGGCGCGTCCCTGCCGGCCTCGGTGCGGCAGCGGGCTGTACTCCACCGACGGATGAGCTCGCGTCGGCTGCGGGAAGAGCTCCATGAACTCGTAGACCTCCGCCGGCATGTCCGTGCTCACGGGAAGCCCGAGGCTCTTCGCTTCCTCGGCGCTGATCGCGTAGTCGTGGGTCCACGTCCCAGACGAGAGCTTCAGGGCGAGCGCGGCGGCGCGATCCTCCGGCATCCGGACCACCAGGAGCTCCCGCACCGTCGCCTCGAGCTGCCGGACCGCCTTCTGGGCCACGTCGGCCAGGATGAGCGTCTGGTCGTCGATCTCGTTCGGGGCCTTCCGCTGGAGCACGCTCAGGATCGACGCCGCCGGCGACTGGCCGACCTGGGGGTCCACCGGCCCGAGCACCGCGTTCGGGTCCATGACGATCTCGTCGGCGGCCAGCGCGATGAGCGTTCCGCCGGACATCGCATAGTGGGGGACGAAGACGGTCACCTTTCCGGGATGGCGGCGAAGGGCCTTCGCGATCTGCCCGGCCGCCAGCACGAGCCCGCCCGGCGTGTGGACGAGCAAGTCGAGCGGAACCTCGGGGTCGGTGAGCTTGATCGCGCGCAGCACCTCCTCGGAGTCGTGCACGTCGATGTACCGCATCAGCGGGAAGCCGAGGAGGCTCATCGTCTCCTGCCGGTGCACGAGCGCGATGACCCGGCTCTCGCGCTTCTGCTCGAACCGGGCGAGGGTCCGCATCCGGTGCAGCTCGAGCAACTTCTGGCGCACGATCGGCTGGAGGGCGGAGAGCATCACGAAGATCCAGAACGCCTCGGTCAGGTTCATGTCGGCTCCCCGGCGGCGGGCTGGCGCGCGACCGCCGCCCGGCGTCCCGCGCAGTCTAGCACGCGTGGAGGTCGGACCCCAGGAAGGACCGCGCGGGCGGGCGGAAACGCTCGTCGTCGCCGGAGGGGAGGGTGCGCGACGCCCGGACCGCGGCCGCGGTCCGGGCTATTCCGTGACATCGCGGAGCCATTGGTCAAGGCATCTCAGACCGTGCGCCTCGAGGAACGGGCTCCAACGGGCCGTCTCGCTCCGAAGCTGTGCGACCGTCACGCCTGGCGTCCCCGCGATCTCGGACGCATGACCGATGAACCAGCGCTCCAGGACTTTCGCCGTCACCTCTACGTGAAACTGAAGGGCCAGCGCGTGCCTGCCCCACGCGAACGCCTGGTTCTCGTAGAGCTCGGTCGACGCGAGCCGCGTCGCCCCGGCGGGCAGATCGAAGGTATCACCATGCCAGTGCAGCACGGGCGTCGGCGCCGACCCGAGCGGCGCCAGGCAGGAGCGGCGGCCCGCTTCGGTGAGCGTGACCGGCGCCCAGCCGATCTCCTTGCACGGCCCCGGGTAGACCCGGGCGCCCAGGGCGCGCGCCATCAGCTGGCTCCCGAGGCAGACGCCGAGGGTCGGCAGATCCCGGGCGAGGCGCGCCTCGAGTACCTTCAATTCGTCGCGAATGAACGGATAGGTCTCGTCCTCGTAAGCGCCGATCGGTCCTCCGAGGACGACGAGGAGGTCCGGCGGCTGCCCCGCGAGGGCGGCCAGGTCGTGTGTCCCCGCGTCCATGTAGTGGACGCCGTAGCCACGAGCGGACAGCACCGCCTCGAAGGACCCGAGGTCCTCGAAGGCTACGTGGCGGACCGCGACCGCGCGCTTCCGTGGCGGCGGCGGGGAACGCCGCCCCGAACCTCGTCCGGCCCTCCCGCTGGGGGTCATCGAGCACGGCGGTCCGAGTGGGGTCCCGGCCGCTTCCGAGTCCTGCCGTTCGAATCGTCGGCGCCGCGCATGCCTGTCTTCGCGACTCACTCGCGACCGAGCCCGAACGTAACCCGCCCCCACGCGGGTGGTCAAGCGCGCCGCCGACACCGCCCGCAGGTCCCGACCCCGTCGCGCCGCTCGCTCGGGAAGTCGCAGGGGCCCGACGCCCCCGCGGCGACGCCGCGACGGCCGCGGCCGGCAAAACGGTCGCGCGGTCGCGCAGGGTCGGAGTCCGAAGGAGCAGTGTCCTAAGGTCCTGCGCACTCCGGCGGGGCGAAGCGTACGATGCCGGCATTCGTCCCTCGCGGAAGACCAGAATGAAGCTCCGGGCGCGGAACGTGCTCAAGGGCAGGGTCGTCGAGGTTGTGCGCGGCGCAACGACGGCCCACGTCACGATCGACATCGGCGGTGGCGGCGTGATAACGGCGTCGATCACGGTGGACTGAAGCTCGTCTAAGGCGACGTGGCCTACGCCGTCATCAAAGCGTCAGACGTGATGGTCGCGAAACAGTGAGGCGGCCCCGGCGCGGCGCACACCCCAGCCGACGAGGTGGCGGCCGGCGCGGATCCCCGAGCGGCCTCTCCGCATCTTAACGAGCGGGAGGAAGTGTGATGCAGGTGGATGAAAAAGTGCTGACCGAGCAGACATTCGACGAGACGCTGGCGACGACCGACGGCCTCCTCCTGGTCGATTTCTGGGCGCCGTGGTGCGGGCCGTGCCGCGCGGTGGCACCAGTGCTGGAGGCGCTGACCGGGGAGTCTCACGGCCGCGTGGCGTTGGCGAAGGTCAACGTCGACGAGCAACCGAGGCTGGCGGCGCGTTTCGAGATCCTGTCGATTCCGACGATCCTCTTCGTCAAGGACGGCCGGATCGTGGAACGCGTGGTCGGCGCGCTCCCGAAAGCGGCGCTCCAGGCGAAGATTCAGAGCGCGCTGGCAGCGTAGCGCGCACGCAACCGGCCGAGGACCAGTGCCGATGGCCTCGTCGGTGATCCCGCCGCGTGTCGACGGGGCCTCGCCTGAATCCCTCTCCCGGTCTCCCGCCTCTCAAGGGGAACGGAGGACGCCGAGATGAGCGGAGGAACTAACATGATGCGAACAAGACGGAACGCTCTATTGAGTGCGCTTCTGGTTGGCTCAGGGCTCTGGTTTGCGCCGGCGGCTTCGGCCGCGGCGCTCGCGCCGTCCGGCGCGTTCGTGACTAATGCAGGATCACCCACCGGGGCGGGATCGGGCGATGAGACCGTGACGCGGGCCCGCTTCAACGACTTTCAACGCGCGCTTCGGCTCTCGTTGCAGGCGCAGGAGGCCTTGGACCGCGGGGCCGACGGCGACGCGGAAGCCCTCTACGCGCAGGCGCTACCCCTCTTCGAGCAGGCTCTCGGGCCGGAGGACCTCCGGATCGTGGGCCCGCTGGCCGGGGCGGCCGACGTCTACCGGGCGCGGGGAGAGTTTGACCGTGCGGAAATTCTCTACCGCCGGGTGGCGTTTCTTATGGAGCAGGCCTTCGGCACCTCCGACATCCACGTGGGGATGGCCCTCGCCTCTACCGCGGAGACGGTCGCCAATCAGGGCCGCTACGGCCAGGCCAAAGGCATCTACGAGCGTGCCCTCTCGATTCATCAGGCGACGCTCGGCGTGGACGATCCCCGCACCGTCCGGGTGCTCAACGAATACTCGGGCCTGCTGGAAAAGCTCAATCGCCGAGAGGAGGCCGAGGGCCTGAAGGCGCGAGCGGGAAGCCCGTCGAACGACGAACTCCTCGGTCGTTCCGGCGGCTAATCTGGAGTCGGGCTCGGGATCGGCTGAGCCCGCGAGACTCGCCCGAGATATGCGGCGCGGGTATATCGCGCCGCATATCTCCGTGGCACGCCGTCCCTGACCGGCGTATGATTGGGGCGCCCGACAGGGAAACTCCCATCGAGATCAGAAGGGCGCTGGCCGTGCCGCTCGTGGGGCTGGGCGTAACGATCGCCCTCGCCCTGCCGAGCGTGGCCCATGCGGGGCGCGGTCTACACCCCCATGGCGGGGTGGGAGGCTTTGTCGGGCCCAGGGCTCCCCGCCCCTTCGGCCACCACCACCACTTCTTCCCTCGCCACGTCTTCGTCCCGAGCCCCTTCTTTCCCGTCGTAGTGGCGCTCCCGCCCGCCGTGGTCTACGCCGAGCCGCCCGTCGGCTATCAGCCGTATCAGCCGACGATGGTGTATCCGTCCGGCGCCGCAGCCGCTGTGCCCCCGCCCGCGCCGCCGCCTCCGGCGATCCCGTCGGTGATCGAGTATCCGCACG
>QHRX01000180.1 GCA_003221455.1 Candidatus Rokuibacteriota bacterium | reverse complement strand
GACGTGGCCGGTCACCGAACGCATTCTCGTCTGCGTCGGCCCGAGCCCGTTCTCGGCCCACCTGGTGCGCGCGGGCCGGCGGCTCGCGACGCGGCTCGGTGCCGAGTGGGTGGTCGCCTATATCGAGACCCCGGACGGCGCCCGGCTCGCGGAAGACGCGCGGGCGCGCGTGCTCGAGACGCTCCGGCTGGCCGAGAGCCTCGGCGCCGAGACCGTCATCCTGAGCGCGCCCCGCATGAGCGACGAGATCCTGAGTTACGCGCGTTCGCGCAACGTGAGCAAGATCGTCATCGGGAAACCCGGTCGCCCGCTCTGGAAGCGTCTCCTCCTCGGGTCCATCGTGGACGCGCTGGTCCGGGGCAGCGGCGACATCGACATCTATGTGATCAGCGGCGACCGTGAGACGGAACCGACCCGGCGCCCCCGCGCCCGGCCGCGGCCCATCGCGTGGCCGCCCTACGGGCTGGCGGTCGGGGCCGTCGTCGCCGCGACGGCGGTCGCCTGGGTGATGGTCCCGCGCTTCGAGCTGGCGAACGTCATCATGGTGTACCTGCTGGCCGTCGTCGCCGTGTCGATGCGGACGCCGCGCGGCGCCTCGGTCCTGGCGTCCATTCTCAGCGTGGCGGCCTTCGACTTCTTCTTCGTGCCCCCGTATTTCACGGTCGCCGTGGCCGATTCCCAGTACCTCCTGACGTTCGCGGCCATGCTGGTGGTGGCGCTGGTCGTCAGCGGGCTCACCGTGCGGGTCCGCGGCCAGGCCGAGGCCGCCGCCCTTCGCGAGCGGCGGACCTCGGCCGTGTACGCGATGAGCCGCGAGCTCGCCGGCACCCGCGGGATCCAGCAACTGCTCGACGTGTCCCTCCGGCACCTGGCCGACGTGTTCGGGGGGCGGATCGTGCTCCTGCTCCCCGACGCCACCGGCGGGCTGGAGCCGCGGGCGTCGATGCTCGCCCCCTTCTACCTGGACCAGAACGACAAGGCGGTCGCCCAGTGGGCGTTCGACCACCGCCAGATGGCCGGCGCCGGCACCGACAACCTCCCCGGCGCCCAGATGCTGTTCGTGCCCCTCGTCGCCTCGCGGGGGACCGTCGGCGTCTTGGGGATGCGCCTGGGCCAGGCGCGCGTGCTCGACACCCCGGAGCAGCGCCACCTGCTCGAGACCTTTGCGAGCCAGATCGCGCTCGCAATCGAGCGGGGCCTCCTGGCCGAGGAGGCGCAGGCGGCGCACGTAAGCGCCGAGGCGGAGCGCCTCAGGAACGCCCTCCTAAGCTCGGTGTCGCACGACCTGCGGACGCCGCTCGCGTCGATCACGGGCGGGGTGAGTAGCCTCCTCGAGAGCGGCGACAGTCTCGACGCGGAGACCCAGCGCGAGCTCCTTCGGGCCGTCCACGAGGAGGCCGAGCGGCTCAACCGCCTCGTCCAAAACCTCCTCGAAATGACCCGTCTGGAATCCGGGTCCGTGCAGGTGCGGAAGGACTGGCACTCGATCGAGGAGCTGGTGGGGGCCGCCCTTGGCCGCTTCAACCGCCGGCTGGGGCAGCGCCCCATCGTTACGGGGATTCCCGCCGATCTGCCGCTCGTGCCGCTGGATCCCGTGCTGATCGAGCAGGTGCTGGTGAACCTCATCGACAACGCCCTGAAGTACACGCCGCCGGAGAGCCCGATCGAGATCGCCGGCCGGGTGGAGGGCGACGGCGTGACCGTCGAGGTCGCGGACCGGGGGCCGGGGCTGCCGCCGGGGGAGGAACGGCGAGTGTTCGACAAGTTCTACCGGGGTCGGGCCGTGGCCGATCGCGGCGTCGGTCTCGGCCTCGCCATCTGCCAGGGGATCGTCGAGGCGCACGGAGGGCGGATCTGGGCCGAGAACCGGCCCGGCGGCGGCGTCGCGTTCAGGTTCACGCTGGCCGGCAAGGATCCGCCGCCGCGGATGCCTCCCGTGGATGAGTGAGCCCGAGGGCGCGTCGATCCTCCTGATCGAGGATGAGCCGCAGATTCGCCGCTTCCTGCGCGCCTCTCTCGGGGCCCAGGGGTACCGGCTGGTCGAGGCCGTGACCGGCGAGGATGGCCTGCTCCAGGCCGCGACGCGCCAGCCCGACCTCGTCCTCCTAGACCTCGGCCTCCCCGACCTCGACGGCGTGGACGTCATCCGACGGCTGCGCGAATGGGCCAGCATCCCGATCATCGTCCTCTCGGCCCGCGGTCAGGAGCGGGACAAGATCGCCGCGCTCGACGCCGGCGCCGACGATTACGTGAGCAAGCCCTTCGCGGTGGGCGAGCTCTTCGCCCGGCTCCGCGTCGCCTTGCGCCGCTCGGCCAGCAGCGGCGAGCCGCCCGAGTCGACCTTCACGGTTGGAGACCTCCAGGTCGACCTCGCCAAGCGCCGGGTCCAGGTGTCGGAGCGGGAGGTACACCTCACGCCGATCGAGTACAAGCTCCTGACCACGCTCGTCCGGCACGCGGGGAAGGTCATGACGCACGAGCAGCTGCTCAGGGAGGTGTGGGGGCCGCCGTATGCGGGTCAGGCCCACTACCTCCGTGTCTTCATGGCGCAGCTCCGCCGGAAGCTCGAGGTCGACTCCGCCCGCCCGCGCTACTTGCTGACCGAGCCCGGCGTAGGGTACCGGCTGGCCGCCGAGTGAGCCGCGGATCGAACGGTGTAGCCGAGGGGGGCGAGGGAGGGGCGGGTCGACCGCCTCTTCGGGGTCAGTTCGTCAGCTGTACGACGTATTCCGTGAGGCGCTTGAAGTCGACCTCCGTGAGGTTCACGAAGCGGAAGGCGTAGTCGTTGCCCGTCCGGCGGACGAGCGGCGCGAGCAGGGAGAGCGCCGTGCCGCCGTCGCCGGGGGTGAAGTGGAGCCGGACCGCGGGCTCGGCAGCGATCGGCTCGTTCAGGCGGAGACGCATCCCGAAGGTGCTGAGGTCGACGCACGTGGCCGTCCAGGTTGGACCACCCTGCTCGACGACCCGGACCGGGAGGACCACCTGCGGCCGCACCGACCGTCGCCGGTTGCCCGCCTCCCTCTCGAGGTCGCGGTGTCCCTCGCGGGCACGCACCGCTGCGTACTGGAGGACCGCGCGCAGCAAGTCCAGGGCGACGGGCTTGCGCAGAAAGTCGAGTGCTCCGAAGTGCAGGCAGCTCCGCGCGTCGCTTTCCGTCGCCGCGCCGGACACGGCGACGATCGGGATCTTGGATTCCCGAATGGCACGCAGCCGGAGGAACTCGTAGCCGCTCATCAGAGGCAGCCGGACGTCGAGGAGGATGATGTCGGGCGCGGCGCTCTCGATCGCGGCCCGCGCCGCTTCCGCGCTCCGCGCCAGGATCGGCTCGTAGGCGAGGTGACGGAGGATGTCGCCGAACAGGACCCGCGTGTTCTCCTCGTCCTCGACCACGAGGACCCGTGTGGCTACCGTCGACCTCCTCGCCTGCTCGATTGACACCCGGCCCAACGAATCCCCCTGACGCCACCGTACCACGAGGGTGCCGACCGGCCGAAACTTCCCCGCGCGGGCGCGACCCGGTGGCGCGGCCTCGGGGACTCGGGTAGCATCCACCCCCGGGTGAGCTGGGGGAACCCCCGGGGGTGTCCACGCCTTGGCGGGGACCACGCTCGGTCTGGCCCGCGCCGCCGCCGACAGGCGCGGGGTCGGCGGCCCGAGCGCCGCGGCGGATGGGGCGGCCGGGCGGGCGGGAGGAGTGAGGGTGGCGGAGGAGCGCTGAGCCATGATCGTCCGGTGCGCGCTGTCGTCGTGCCGGCGGCCCCTCGGGAGCGTGGCGTACGTCCGGGAGGGGAAGGCGTACTGCGACCTTGCGTGCGCCGAGTGGCGTGGCGCGGATCGGCGAGGGGACAGGGAGTTCCGACCGACGCCTGACACTCGCCCAGCGCGTGAAACTCGTCCAGAAGGAGAGGCGACCATGACCAGTGTCGAATCGAAAGAGGCCCGGGATCAGGCCGGTCGGTGGCTCGACGAAGGCCAGCGCCTGCTCAACGTGCTCCTGACCGTCGTGAGCGACTACGATCGCCTGAACGACCGGGTCGACGCGGTCGAGCAGGAGAACGAGCGGCTGCGCGGCTTGGTCTACGAGAACGAGCAGCTTCGCCACCGCCTGGAGGCCGCCGAGCGCGAACGCGATCGGCTCCTCGACGAGATGGCCCGCCGCATGGACGAGCTCGAGCGGGGCCAGCGCGAGCGTGAGGAAATTGCCGACCGGCTCTCCCAGTTCGTCAACGACGTCATGCTCCGACTGCGCCCCCAGCAGGCCTGAGGGGCCGCGGCCGAGGCGCGGTGGGCGGTGACGCAAACCGGCGAGGGGAACGCGACATGGACGGCGCGACGATCCTGGCCGTATTACCCGCAGCCTCCGTGCTTGCGATGACCGCGATCGTCGCCCTCAACGCCCACTCCACCGCGGAAACCCTGGAGGGCGTACGCCGGGCCGTGGAGTCCGTGGAGGAAGATCTCCGGCCGGTCCGCGGCGTGGTCCACGAGAACGGACGCCTGCAGCGTCGCGTGGAGACCGTCGAGCGCGAGCGCGACCAGCTCCGCGACGAGATCAAGCGGCTCCGGGCCGAGACCGAGCGCCACCAGCGGGAGCGTCGCGAGGTGGCCGATCAGCTCACGCGCGTGTTGGACGAGGTTCTGGCCCGGCTCTGGCCTCAGGCCGCGTGACGGGGCGCTCGGCCCGCCGGGCGTGCCGAGCGGGAACGCCTGACGCGAGGGGACGACCTCGGCGGGCGGCCACCGACGCGGGAACGACCTCGGCCCGGGCGGCGACGCGCGAGCGGGCCGCCCCCATCCGAACCGCGCCCGCCCTATAATTGGGCCCTGAGACGGGGCCGGGGGCCGTTCACCCGCGGCACTTGGTAAACATCGCCCGGACTGAAGTCCGGGGCCTCTCGGAGAAAGGAGCCCGTGCTTGAGCCCGAGAGCCTGGCCTTGCGGTTCCAGGTTGACGGTTCGTCGGCCCGCCTGGCTGCGCGGTAGCCTCCCCGTCCAGCCCCACCGTCGTTTCGACGGCTGTCTGAGCGGGCCCACGGCTTGGTTATCGCCAGGGCCGCTCACGGAGCGCGTGCTCAGCTCCAACCGGGGACGGTCTACCACGATCGGCGCTCCTCCCCGCCCTAAAGGGCGAGGTTTCCGCGCCGGGAGCGTTTTATGAGGAGCCACCCCATGGCGATGACGTTCGGAATCCATATTGGACATCTTGGAGGCCCCCTCCCGGAGATGCGTCGGCTCTGGAAGTTCGCCGATGCCAAGGGCTTTGACTGGTTCTCCGTGTCGGACCACTTCCAGGAATCGCCGCCGCAGGGCGGGGACATCGACTGCTTCGAGTCGGTGACGACCCTGACGGCAGCCGCGCTCGAGACGACGCGTGTCCGGCTCGGCTGCCTGGTCTTCTGCGTCGGCTACCGCAACCCGGGGCTCTTGGCGAAGTCACTGACCACGATCGATCACCTGTCCGGCGGGCGCGTCGAGTGCGGCCTCGGTGCCGGCTGGCACGAAGCCGAGCATCGCGCGTTCGGCTTCCCGTTCGAGCGGATCGGCGTCCGCGAGGACATGCTCGAAGAGTACGCGCAGATCGTCCGCCGGCTCTTCGACCCGGAAAAGGTCTCCAACTTCGACGGCAAGCACTTCCGACTCCAGGACGCGCGGAATAACCCGAAGCCCGTCCAGAAGCGGGCGCGGATCTGGATCGGCGGGGCCGGGGAGAAGCGCACCCTTCGCGCGGTCGCCCGCTACGCCGACGGCTGGAACGCACCCTACTTCGGCCCCGCGGAGTGGAAGGCCAAGAACGCCGTCCTCGACGGCTGGTGCGAGCGGGAGCGGCGTGACCCGAAGACGATCATGCGGACCGCCAACGTCGGCTTCTACCTGGGCGCCGATCGGCGCGGCGCCGAGCGGGGCGAGGCGCTGTACCAGGCGCACTTCGGCGCGGATCCGCGGAAGGGCCACCTGCGGGGCACGCCCGCGGAGGCCAAGGAGCTGGTCGCCGCCTACCGTGAGGCGGGCGTGCAGCGACTCAATATCGGCCTGCGCCAGGGACCGTACGATTGGGAGGCGCTCCATGCCTACGCGGAGGAGGTGCTGCCCGCGTTCGGCGCCCGGCGCCCGGCCTGAGGCTGTCCGGAGCGGACCTCGAGCTCGGGCAGTCGCGGCGGCCAGCCCACCGGAGACGACGGCCGTGAGAGGTTCTGCCCGGCGGGCAGAGGCGTCGGACGGCCTCGTCAAGACGCGGGTCCTCCCGCGACCGTGAGCGGCCGACCCCGCGAGCGTCCGGGTCGGCGCCGACTAGGCAGAGCCGGCCTCCGCCGGCTCCGGGCTTGGGACGTTCCTGAGCGAGGGGAGGCCCCGCCCGGGGATCGCGATGGCCGAAACGACCATCCGTCTGACCCACGAGGGGCTTCCGCCTGGCTCGCGCGCGGGTCGAGCGGTGGAGCTGGCTGTCCGCCCCCTCGCTCCCGCCTGACCCTGGAGCCCTCGAAGCGTCACCTACCGAACAGTCCGTGTCAGCTTTCGCACGCCTCAGACCTGGCCCTCGGCCGGCACGGGGAGAGAACCGCCGGCCGGTCAAGGAGTTACACCTGGCGTCTTTCTTGCTGGGTCGCTGGACGGTAGTGGGCGTATCCCCCGGGACAGGCCCGGGCGGCGCTCCGCGTTTCCGACTCCTGCTTCCGGGGAGGCCGCGATGTCCGAAGAGATCCGAGGCGAGGTCCACCATCACGAACCCCTGAGCCTGCATACTTCGCTACGCGTGGGCGGCCCTGCCGACATTCTGGTTGTTCCGCGGGACCTCGACGACCTCCGTCTGGCGCTCACGTTCGCCCTCCGCGAGAGGCTCGCCGTCGAGGTGATCGGCGGCGGGAACAACCTCCTCGTCAGGGATGGTGGGGTCCGCGGTCTCGTCGTGAAGCTCGACCGCGCCTTCGCCAACGTCGACGTGCGGGAGGACGAGGCCGTCGTGGGGGCGGGGATGACGCTCTCGGCGCTGGTCCGGGAGACGGCCGCGAGGGATCTGGGCGGCATCGAGTGCCTGGTGGGGATCCCGGCGACGATCGGGGGGGCCCTCGCCATGAACGCCGGCACGTCCGACGGATCGATCGGCGACTTCGTCGCGGCCGTCTATCTGCTCCATCCGGACGGCACGCTCGGCGAGCTCCGGCCGGGGCCCGGCGCGTTCACCTACCGGGCGTTCGACTATCCGTCCGGGAGCGTCCTGATCGGGTGCCGCCTCCGCCTCGAGCGCCGGCCGCGCGCCGACGTCCAGCGGGAGATCAAGCAGCGGCTCAAGGCCAAGAAGGCCACGCAGCCGCTGGCGCTCGCTTCGGCCGGCTGTGTGTGGAAGAATCCGCCGGGAGACGCCGCCGGGCGGCTCATCGAAGAGGTGGGGCTCAAAGGCAAGCGGATCGGCGGCGCCGAGATCTCCGCGACGCACGCGAACTTCATCGTGAATCGCGCCGACGCGACCGCGGCCGACGTGCTCGCGCTCATGGACGCCACGCGCGAGCGGGTGCACGCCCGGTGCGGCGTGCTGCTTGAGCCCGAGATCCGGGTCATCGGCGAGCCGGGCTCGAGCGTCGCCGGCGAGGACGTCGTCTTCGACTGGGACATCCTGACGATGGACACGAGCGGGCGGCAGCTCGTGCCCGCCACTCGCGAGGACCGCTAGGCCGAGTCCGGCCTCGCCCTCTCCGCCCGTCCACGGCCGCGCCTCGAGGAGATCTCGACGAGCTCGGCCGGCGCCCAGGGTTTCGGGCCCAGTCACTCATCCTCGACGACGCGGGCCGGACCGGCTCCGCGACGCTCGAAATCCGGCGCGCTGCCAGGCTCCCCCGGTCGGGTTCCCGCGAATGACGGACCGGCGCGAAGGCCGCGCCGGCTTCTTGACGAGCCCCCGTGGCGTAGCCTAAATTTGGACATCTCACCTGCTACAGGAAGCCGGTCTCGGTCCGCGGGCGAGGCGCCAAGGCCAATCCCGTCGATCGTGACCGCGCCGTCCTCGGCGCCGAGTCCGCGGCCCGCCGCGGGTCGGACTGATGCGCCACGGCCCCCGGGACGCAGGACGATGTCTGATGTCTTCGGATGTCTAAGGAGGGGCTCCATGCTCTCGTCTCCGACGGGGCCGGGCGGCGCGACCGGGTTCGGGGCGCGCGGCGAGCACGCGAGCGCGACGCCGGCCGTGCCAGAGGGCGGCGCGCTCATGGGCGAGCCCGCCGGTGCCGACGGCGGACGGGTGGCGGTCTCCGACACCCGGATCGCGGCCGAGCCCCGCGCCAGGCGCTCCGCGCCGCGTTCGACGACGAAGCCGAGCGGGGTCTGGCTCCGCCGGTCGGTGGCTGGCGACCTCGCCGCGCGCGCCGGCCGCCGACCGACGGCGGAGTGCGCGCCCGGGCGCCGGAGTCGGGCCGTTCCGCACGACGTCGCCGACGCGGGGGACTAGCGCATGGTCCTGCCGTCGGTGCTCGTCGTTGACGACGATCTCGGCATGGTCGACACCCTCGTCGACATCCTCTCGGCCCGCCGGTACCGGGTCGAGACGGCCCATTCCGGCGACGCGGCGGTGGCGATGGTCCGGCGGATGCCGTACGACGCCGTCCTCATGGACATCCAGATGCCCGGCCTCAACGGGGTGGAGGCGCTCAGGCAGATGAAGGGGCTCGCCCCCACGATCCGCGTGATCATGATGACGGCGTTCACCCGCGACGAGCTCGTGGAGGAGGCCAGGCAGGCCACCGCGGTCACGGTCTTGCCGAAGCCGCTCGACATGGACTGGGTGCTGACCCTGCTCCTCCGCGTCATCGGTCCGACCGCTCCCGGCGCCCCAGGGGGCGCGTGATCGAAGCCGGCCGCGTCCTCGTCATCGACGACGACCCCGGGACCTGCCATACGATCAGCGACGTGCTCGAGCTGCACGGTCACGCCGTCGAGTCGGCTACCGACGGGTATGCCGGTCTCGAGCGGCTGACCGCGACGCCCGTGGACGCCGCGATCGTCGATATCAGACTCCCCGACATCTCCGGGCTCGACCTCCTTCGCGCCATCCGCGCGTCGAGCCCCGACACGGAGGTCATCTTCATCACCGGCCACGGCTCGCTCGCCACGGCCGTCGAGGCCGTGAACCGCGCGGCCTTCAGCTACCTCACGAAACCCTTCGAGATGGCGCAGCTGGTCGCGGCGCTCGAGAAGGCGCTGGAGAAACGCCGCCTCGGGCGCGCGCTCCGGGATTCGGAAGCCCGCTACCGCGCGCTGGTCGAGGGCTCGATCCAGGGGTTGTCCATCCATCGAGGGTTCGCCATCGAGTTCGCCAACGCGTCCCTGGCGGCCATGTTCGGCTACGCCGGCCCGCCGGAGCTGATCGGCCGCGACCTCCGGGTGCTGGTCGCCCCTCACGAGATCCCCCGCGTCGAGGGCTACGCGGCGGCCTGCCAGGAGGGCGGGCCCGCCCCGTCGCGCTACGAGTTCCAGGGCGTCCGCCGGGACGGAACGCTGATCTGGGTCGAGGCCCTGATGTCGATCACGTCGTGGTGGGACGGCCCGGCGCTCCTCGTGACGTTCGTCGACGTGACCGAACGGAAGCGGCTCGAGGACCACCTCCGGCAGTCGCAGAAGATGGAGGCGATCGGGCGACTCGCGGGCGGGGTGGCGCACGACTTCAACAACCTGCTCACGGTGATCAGCGGCCGCGCCCAGATCGAGCGCGCGCGGCCAGAGCTCTCGGAGCCGTCCCGCCGGAACGTCGACCTGATCGCCGAGGCCGCGAGCCGCGCCTCCACGCTCACCAAGCAGCTCCTGGCGTTTAGCCGGAAGCAGGTCCTCCAGCCGCGGGTGCTCGACGTGGACATCGTGGTGGCTGGGATGGAGCCGCTGCTCCGGCGGCTGATCGGCGAGGACATCGACCTCGTCACGGCGACGGAACCCGTGCTCGGCCGGGTCAGGGCCGACCCGGGGCAGCTCGAGCAGATCGTCCTGAACCTGGCCGTCAACGCGCGGGACGCCATGCCGCAGGGAGGGCGGCTCACCATCGAGACCGCGAACGTCGAGCTGGACGAGGCGTATGCCCGCCAGCAGGCCGACGTCCACTCCGGCCCGTACGTGCTTCTCGCCGTGAGCGACACGGGAGTGGGGATGGACGCCGAGACCCAGGCCCACCTCTTCGAGCCGTTCTTCACGACCAAGGGCGTCGGCGAGGGGACTGGGCTCGGCCTCGCGACCGTCTACGGGATCGTCAAGCAGAGCGGCGGCCACATCACCGCGTACAGCGAGTCCGGGCGGGGTACGACCATCAAGATCTACCTGCCGCGGGTCGAGGCCGCCAGCGAGCTCCGCGAGGCCGAGCCAGAGCCCGTCGTGCTCCGCCGGGGCTCGGAGACGGTGCTGCTGGTCGAGGACGACGAGGCGGTCCGCGAGCTCACCCGGGAGGTCCTCGAGATGCAGGGCTACACGGTGCTGGCCGTGGCCGACGCCGGCGAGGCGCCGGGGGTGCTCGAAAGGTCTTCGAGGCCGATCCACCTGCTCGTGACGGACGTGGTGATGCCGCGACTGAGCGGGCGCGAGCTGACCGAGCGTCTGCGCTCGCTCAGGCCGGGCCTGAGGGTGCTCTACATCTCGGGGTACGCCGACACGGCCGTCGTCCACCACGGCGTCCTGGATCCGGGGACCCCCTTCCTCCAGAAGCCCTTCACGCCCGACGCGCTCCTCCGGAGCGTGCGGAAGGTGCTCGACGGCGGCGGCTAGTCGCCGGGGGGAGGAGACGAACCCCGGGACCCCGCGCCCGCGTCTCAAG